>DASZBP010000001.1:0-4363 GCA_035943915.1 Gaiellaceae bacterium
GGACCGCGGCCATCGCGGCATTCCTCGTGCACACCCTCTGGAGGCCTGGTGACCGAGCTCCTGCGTGAGGCGATGAAGGACGGTCGGCGGGTGGCCCTCTTGCGCTGCTACGACGGCGAAGGCGCGACGATTGTCGAGTACGAGTCGGAGCCGACCGGGCGCCGCGGGACCTACCGGTTCGCGTCGGCCCCCGAAGCGTTTCGCTTCGTCCAGGAAGCGCTGCTCGCGATGCAGTACCTCGGCTGCACGATCTCGTCCTGACTCAGGCGAGGACGACGCGCGCGAGCTCTTCGATCGACGTCAGCCCGCTCGCAACCTTCGAAAGGCCGTCGTCCCACATCGAGCGCATGCCGCCGCGGATCGCCGCGCGCTCGATGTCCTCGCGCGCAGCCCGCTGCACTGCGAGTGACTCGATCTCTTCGGTCATCGTGAGTAGTTGGAAGATGCCCACGCGACCGCGGTACCCCGTCTGGTTGCACCGCGGGCAGCCGACCTTGCGGTAGAAGGTGATGCCGTCGTTCGCGGCGGCGACCTCCGGCGAGACGCGCGCCTTCAGCATCTCGTCGACCGACGGCGAGTACATCTCACAGCAGTGCGTGCAGAGCTTGCGCGCGAGGCGCTGCGCGAGCACGGCGGAGACGGCGGAGCCCGTGAGGAACGGCTCGACGCCCATCTCGTTGAGGCGCGTCAGCGTCGACGGCGCGTCGTTCGTGTGCAGCGTCGAGAGCACGAAGTGGCCGGTCAGGGCGGCCTCGATCGAGATCTTCGCGGTCTCGCCGTCGCGGATCTCGCCGACCATCACGACGTCGGGGTCGGAGCGGAGGATCGACCGCAGCGAGGTCGCGAAGGTCAGGCCCGCGCGCGGGTTGATCTGGATCTGGTTGACGCCGCCGAGCCGGTACTCGACCGGGTCCTCCACCGTGATGATGTTGATCTCGGGGCGGTTGATCTGCGAGAGCGCCGCATAGAGCGTCGTCGACTTACCCGACCCGGTCGGCCCCGTCACGATCAACGCGCCGGTCGGGCGGGAGAGGATCTCGCGCATCGTCTCGCGCATTTCTGCCGACAGCCCGAGCTCCTCGAGAGTCGGAGCACGCCGCGACTTGTCGAGGAGGCGCATCGTCACCGACTCGCCCTCCACCGTCGGCAGCGTCGCGACGCGGATGTCGAGGCGGCGCCCGGCCGATGTCGCGGTCAGCGAGATGCGGCCGTCCTGCGGCCGCCGGCGCTCCGCGATGTCGAGCTTCGAGAGCACCTTGAGGCGCGTGACCACGCCCGACGCAAGCCGCTTCGGGACGCGCTGGACTTCCTGCAGCACGCCGTCGATGCGGTAGCGGATCAGCAGACAGTCTTCCTGCGGCTCGACGTGGATGTCGCTGGCGCCGTCTTCGGCAGCCTGGAAGATCATCGAGTTGACGAGCCGGACAAGTGGGCCGTCCGAGATCCCGTCCTCCATCTCGAGGTCGTCGGTCTCGTCCTCGTCGATGACCTCGAGCTCGGCGACCGCCGCGCGCGCGCCGACGGCGCCCGACGCGCGAGCCACGCGATTGACCTCGGCCAGGATGTCGTCGCGCGATGCGACTGCGAGCTCGAGCTGGAAGCGCGCGGCTGCGAGGCGCAGCTCGTCGACCGCGGCGATGTCGCCCGGGTCGGCGATCGCGATGTGCAGCCGCGAGCCCTCGATGCGGTACGGGATCGCAACGGCGCGCTCGAGCACGGTCACGGGCACCTGTTCGATCGCGTCCGGAGACGGGCGCTCGGCGAGAATGTCGACGTAGGGCAGCCGGTACCGGTCGGCCAGCGCCCGTGCGACGCCTTCGGCGGAAGCAATGCCTTCGTCGATCAGGGCCTGGGCGAGCGAGCCCCCGCCGGCACGGCCTCGCGCGGCCGCGAGGCGGTCGGGTGCGACCAGGCCCGTCGCGTCGAGCAGGTCGGCGACCAGCTCGGCAAGCTCGTTGACCTGGCCGGCGCCGTCGAGGCGTGCGCCGCCCTCGGCGGTCGCCGCATCGCCCAGCGTCGTGATGGGCTGCTCAGGATCCATGTCCCTCGAATGAGGTATCGGCGCGAGTGCGCCCACCCTTGAGCAGGGGATTTACGCCAGGTGGAGGTACCAGTGGACGATCGGCCCACCGGCGAAGAGCGCGAGGACGCCTCCGAGTGCCAGGAACGGCGCGAACGGGATCGCCATCTTGCGCGCTGCGGCGCCGTGCCGCGCGAAGAGCACCAGCGACGGGACGAGCGCGAAGACCATCCCGGCGAACAGCGCAAGCGGGACGCTACGGCCGACTGCGACACCGAGGAGCAGCGCCAGCTTGACATCGCCCATCCCCATCCCACGCGGGTACGCCAGAGCGGCCGCGAACAGGAAGAGCGCGGCGACGAGCCCGGCGACAGGCCACTCGACGCTCGGGTCGCGGACGAGCTGCAGGGCGAGCACCAGCGCCGCCGCGGGAAGCACGATCTTGTTGGGGACGATCCGACGTTCGATGTCGGTCGCCGAGATCACGGCGAGCGCGATGCAGAAGACGATGGCCGCTGCCGCGTGCAGCGACGCGCCGAACTTCAGGACACACCCCGCGACGAGCATCGCCGTGGCGAGCTCGAGCGCCGGGTAGCGCCAGCTGATCGACGCACCGCAGTCGCGGCAGCGGCCGCGCAGGAGGAGATACGAGAAGAGCGGGACGTTGTCGCGGCTCCTGATCTCGGAGCCGCACTCCATGCACGCAGAGCGTGGCTTGACGATCGATTTCCCCAGAGGAAGCCGTGCGGCGACGACGTTGAGGAAGCTGCCCACGGCCAGGCCGGGGGCGAACACGACGGCAGCGAGCGCGGCGTTCACAAAGGGTCTATCGGCAGGGCCCGGGCCGGGCTTAAGACGCAGGCGTCGCGTTGCGGAGCGTGATCGTGTCGTCGAGCGTGGCGGCGGTCCCCGCATCCCTGGACGTGTCGATCGTGAGCGCGACGGCCAGGGTCGGCAGGTCACCCGAAGGAGCCGTCGGGAGCGAGAAGGGGGTCGCGGAAGTGACGCCCCTGATGAAGACCTGCGGCGTGCCGGCCGCGCACGACGCGCCTGCGAACCGCTCGAGGACGCCGGACACCACGCACCACGACACGGCGGTGGTCGTCGTGTGCGCGCACTGGGTCGGGATCGTGAACTTCACACCGGCGCCGCTGTTGAGCAACGTCGCGATCGCGGCGCAACGCCCTTCGAACTCGAGACGGTCGATCGCCAGACGCGTGTTCTGCTGTGCGTCGATGCGGGCATTCGCGTCGGCCCCGGCCCGCCCGCCGGAGACGAAGATGTTCACGATGCCGACCATCACGATGGCCATCAGGCCCATCGCGACCAGGAGCTCGACGAGCGTCTGACCGTTCTCGGCACCGAGGCGCTTCACGGCGCGACCACGCGAAGGCCGCCAAGCTCGGGCTCCTCCACTACGGGCGCCGGCTCGGCCGGGACCAGCACCGGCTCCGCCTCCTGCCGTTCGGCGACCGCGCGCAGCTTCTGCTCGCGCTCGAGCGCGATCAGGAAGTCGTGGCGGTTCCCTGCGGCATTGGCGGCGACCTCCACGTCCACCTCTGCGGCGAGGACGAGCGCGATCAGCGCCTGCTGGAACGTCTGCATCTGGAAGAAGTCGCCGTCCGCGATCGCGTCCGTGATCTCCTCGGAGCGGTCCTCGCGGACGAGGTCCGCGATGCGCGCATTCGTGATCATCACTTCGATCGCGGCGACCCGCCCTCCGGCCACGCGCGGCAGGAGCCGCTGCGACACGACCCCCTTGAGGACGCCGGCGGTGATCGAGCGAATCTGCTGCTGCTTTCCCTCCGGGAAGAACTCGACGAGCCGGCCGAGCGTCTCGGCAGCGTCGACGGTGTGCATCGTGGAGAGGACGAGATGCCCGGATTCCGCGGCCTGGAGCGCCGTCTGGGCGGTCTCCGCGTCGCGGAGCTCGCCGATCAGGATCGTGTCGGGGTCCTGGCGGAGCGCGCGCCGCAGCGCCTGGCCGAAGCTCTCGGTGTCGAGGCCCACTTCGCGCTGGTTGACGATCGACTGCTTGTCCCGGTGCAGGATCTCGATCGGGTCCTCGATCGTCACGATGTGCGACTGGCGCGTGCTGTTGATGTGGTCGACGATCGCGGCGAGCGTTGTCGACTTGCCGGAGCCGGTCGCGCCGGTGACGAGCACCAGGCCGCGATGCTCCTCGGCCAGACGGCAGACGCCCGCAGGCAGGCCGAGCCTGTCGAACGTCGGGACGTCGTTGGGGATCACGCGGAATGCGAACGAGATCGCGCTGCGCTGGCGGAAGACGTTCACGCGGAAGCGCGGAAGCCCCTCGTTCGCGTAGGCGAGGTCGAGGTCGCC
>DASZBP010000002.1:0-8199 GCA_035943915.1 Gaiellaceae bacterium
CCGGAAGCCGCTCGTTCTCTTGGTCTTCACCGCCCTGGCAGCGCTCGCGCTCATCGTCGTGGCGCTCTTGCTCGCTACCGGGGAGCCGAAAGTGACACTCACCACTTCCGGAACACCTCCGACCTACCTTCGCACCCCGCCAAGCGCCCACTACATCCGCCCACCGAGTCACGTTCAGGCAAGCGCCGCCGCGCCGATCGAATGGATGCTCCTGTTCTTCGCCGCCGCAACGCTGAGCTTCACAGCATGGCTCTGGTTCAGGCGGAACCGCTCGCACCCGCCCTTCGCCACAGCGTGATTCTCCGGCTCCTTCTTCGGCGGAGCGACCCAGCTGAGAACGAGCACGAAGCATCCGTTCGCGCTGGCTCAGGCGTCATTCGGGAACACTGGCGCAGGCCGGAGACCTAGACCTCGCAGCCAGACCGGGGCTAGATGCGGCGATACCGGGCGTCGCTGAGCGAATACGCAGCGAACGCGATGAGACCCGCGGCGACTATCCCGAGCAGGTATGAGCCGTACGGGTGGTGCGCCAGCTTGGCGAGCGCGCCGTCGATCCCCACCGCCTTGTTCGGGTTGTAGTCGATTGCCGCCTTGATCAGGAAGATGCCGATGAGCCCGAAGACGACCATTCGCGCAAGATGACCGACCGTTCCGATCCGGCTGATCCACCTCCGGACGGCGACGCTCATCTCCTCGGTCTTCGAGTCCTTCAGGAACTCCTGTGTGACACCGCGATAGCCCTGGAAGAGGGCGACGCCCAAAAGCACCACGCCGGAGAAGCCGACGATCCAGGTGCCGCCGGGCCAGCCGAGCGCACCTGCGGCCGGGCGCTTGGGGCTGCCGGAGCTGCTTGCTCCCGAGCCGAGCAGGATCTCGACCGCGATCGCGCACATCAATGCATACGCGACACCGCTGCCGAGCGCGGCGGCGCGGTCGAAGCCGCTGTCGCTGTCCTCCGGCCCGTGCCCAAGCAACGCACGGGTCAACCGCCACAAGGAGTAGCCCGCAAGACCGATCGCCACGATGATCAGAAGCACCTTGCCGAACGGCTGGTGAGCGATCGTCTTCAAGGCGCCGCTCTGACTCGTCGTCTTGCCTCCCGAGCCGATCGCGAGCTTAACGGCGAGGATCCCGATCACGCCGTAGATGACTCCTCGCGAAACGAAGCCGGCGCGCGCGAGCGTCTCAAACGTCTTGGTGCGCTCGACCCGCTCGCCGGCCCCTTCGACTCGCCGGACGGGAGCTGGTGTCCGAATACTCATGCCAAACAGAACTCGATTCACGGCTTGCGGGATACGCCCCGAGCGCCGCCTCAGGAGTCTTCCGAACACCCGGACAACCGACCGCGGTGCCGCGGAAGGACAACCCTATGGTTCGGATGTGCCGCTTGCGTCTTCACCTATCGCCACATCTCGGTTGCTCCTTGTTCCCGTCTCCGTTAAGTTGGCGAGCGCCGTCGTCGCGGGTGATCTTTCTGAGGTCGTGCCCGGCGAGGGTTGGCCGCATGACGACACGCTCGACGGCTTGCGGATGGGGCTTGCGCAGGGGCATGTGGTGGCGTGGTTGGCAACGCTGGACGGTGTTGTCATCGGCGACTGTGGCACCCATGGCGAACCCGACGAGTCCGGAGACGTAGAGCTCGGTTATGGCTTGGCGGCGCCTTATCGCGGTCGGGGCTACGGAACCGAGGTCGTGGTTGGCCTCTCGCAGTGGCTGCTCGCCCAGGACGGTGTCCAGCGCGTCGTCGCCCGCCGCGTGTGCGTGGCGAACATGGCGTCGCGGCGTGCGTTGGAGCGAGCCGGGTTCACGCAGGAGACGGCCGACGAAGAGCACGCCTGGTACGCGCTCGCCGCGCGCTGAGAGAACCCCCACCGCCACCTCGCCCGATCAACCCCACAAGACGAGGAAGGGCATGGAACTACCTCGAGCCCTAGAGTAGGTCGTTGTCGATCGCCTGGCGCACCAGTGAGGCCAAGGTGGCCGGGTTGAACGGTTTCGAGACGTGCAGCCCACGTAGCTCGTAGGCACGGGCAACGGCCTCCGGCCCGGTCATCGCGGTGAGGAAGATCAGTGGAAGCTGGGCCGTGTCAGCCGATGCGCGGATGCGGCGTGCGACTTCCCAGCCGTCAAGTCCGGGCATCATCACGTCGAGCAGGACGGCGTCCGGCGGTTGAACGGAGATCGCCGCGAGGGCTTGCTCACCGTCTTCGGCTTCCTCGACGAGCATCCCGTCGGCCTCTAGGTTGACCCTGCAGAGAAGCCGGAGTGATTCCTCATCGTCGGCAACGAGTATGCGAACTGGTTGAGCGATCTCCACGAGCTGTCCGCCTTTCGCTGACCGGTGTCGGTCCGCATGTTGTCACGCTGGAGCGCCGGCGCGTCATCAAGCAGCAAGCGACGAAGACGAACGAGTCAGCAGCGAGGTCGAAGTCGGTTGGGAACGTCGGCACATCGCGAACATAGCGGGCCGTGCCAGCGACAACCGGCCAACTCCGGTTGGGATGAAGTTGGACCAATCACGCGACGCTCTGGCGTCATTCCCGAACACTGGCGCATTCCGTCGTTCTATCCTCAAGCGAGGCGAACGATGCGAGTCCCTGCAAGTCCACTCCGAGGCGAACTGACCTCGGTGCGTCCGGCGACCGACGCAGACACGAATCTCCTCGTCCGCTGGCATCGAGATCCAGAGATCGCTCGCTACTGGGACAACGAGACCTTCACGCACGAAGAGATGCGGTCGCGGCTGGCCCGTCACAACGTCGATCCATACATCGTCGAGGCAAACGGCGAGCCGATCGGCTACCTCCAGGCGTGGTTCGGCGACGAGCCGGAGGACGCCGGGCTCGACATGTTCCTCGTTCCTGCGGCACGTGGACGCGGCTTCGGCCCTGACGCCGCACGAGCGCTCGCGACTTACCTGCTGCAGGAGACCCCACGAAGCGCGCTCAACGTCGATCCGTATCTCTCGAACACGCACGCGATCCTGGCCTGGCAAAAGGCCGGCTTTCGACCGGTCGAAGAGCGACCGCCCGACGCTGACCACACAGAAGCATGGCTGTTCATGACGACCGACCTAGCGGCTCTCGGTTAACTCCGGTCTGGCGTCATTCCCGAACACTGGCGCAGCCGAAGGCCTTATTCGGGCTGGTGGCAGACGGCCTCGATGTTGTTGCCGTCTGGGTCGAGCACATAACCCCCGTAGTAGTTCGGGTGGTACCAGCGGAGGCCCGGCGCGCCGTTGTCCTTCCCGCCCGCTTCCAGAGCTGCTGCTTGGATACGCGTCCACCTGCGCGCGACTGTCGGCCCGAAAGACCACATGCACTACTCGCGACGAAGGGAAGCTCTGCATCTGGTGCGTGCAGAGACGCGAGGCCCGGTCGGGATCGAGGAAGAGTACGACTAGGACACAACTCCGTTGGTTCAGTCTCCGTGGAGCCTGGGCCATGGGCACCACGCGTCTGCGTATATCCGGATCCCACTAAGCGATGGCACGACTGAGATCCGCGTTAAACAACTCTCATGCGTCATTCCGGAACACTGGCGCAGGCGCGAGCGCCTACTCCCGTGGAGGCCATGGCACGACTGGCATTCCGATCTCCCACTCGTGGCCGAACGGGTCGATCACACGTCCGAGCTGCCAACCGTGCTCATCGGCAAGAGGCGAGGTCTCGGTCGCTCCGGCCGCGACCGCCTGTCGCATGAGGGCGAGCGGGTCGTCGACTACGAGTAGCACGCGTCCCGTCGCGCCGCCGATCGCACGCGGGTCGAACCGCTTCAACGTCGGCGCCGCGTTCGAGACCCAGAAGACAGCGTCGCCGACCGCGAGCTGGGCGACAATGTCGTCTCCCTCGCCGACGAGATGGAGCGTCTTCGCGTCGAACGCGGCTTCGTAGAACGTCACCGCTGAACGTGCTTCGTTAATCCAGAGTTGCGGCTGGATACTCGTCATGCAGTCGAGCCTGTCAAATCGCCGATGTGTCAGGCGTCATTCCGGAATACTGGCGCAGCCGACCTCATCGTGTCGCGCTGGGCACGCCGTGGCTTCCGACGCCCGATGTTGGACGACAACGTCCGTGGCTGGAGATCTGCAGAGAGTCCAGGATCTGGACGACGTCTCGGCGCGTTTTTGAGTCGGCGGAGGCTGGGAGCGCGAGTCCCGCAAAGAAGACCCGTTGGTGTTCGCGGAATGACGTGTCCTTTCCCGGTGACCAGTCATTGTCGCCTTTGCGGAACGCAGCGAGGTCGAAGTGGTTTGGACGTACCGGGTACGACGGGAGCGAGTTCCGGTTGAGGTACGGAGGGAGGTACTCCACGACTCTGAGATCGACGATCTGTTGCGCGGTGATTTTTGAGACGTCGAAACACAACGCCGGATCAGGGACGTATCCGTGGTTCACGGTCGTCAACGTCCAGCCATCGGGATAGCGCACGCCGATTCCCTCCGAGTTGCGCGAGAAGGAGCGCATCCGCGTCGCCTGAGACCTGGCGCAAGAAGTCAGCGCAAGCGAACAAGCAACGGCGAGCGAGACTCTGGCCAGCGCTGCGCGGTTCATCGTCGTACACCGTACGACGCTCAGCCCGGACAAGGTCCGCCAGGCGTCATCCTTGAACGCTGGCCCAGCCTGGTGTCCTGGTTCAACTGTGCTCGGCGAAGGCTTCAAGGCGCCTGAGGTCATGCAGGTCTCGCTCACGGAGTTCACCTGTTCCATGCGAGCTGTAGTTCCGCTTGCTGTCTATCTGCGCGGCGACGCTCACCAACCGGCAAGACAACGTCCCGATCTGACCGACTGGCCCCGAGAGCGTGTCGGAAGGCCAAGGCCACTGAGCCCAGCGGCCAGGAGTGACCAGCCGTCCTCTGGCATCAGAGGTAATGAAGATCAGTTCGACAGTGACACCATCGCGTGTGAACTCGAGCCGCTCGTCGGGATACGAGGGCTCGAGCTGCTCGAAGAGAGAAGCGGAGAGCGCTGCCACCGCTGCCTCCGCATCACGGGCGCGAATGACAAGATCGATGTCCTTGTGCGACCGGCTTACCTCGCCGTAGAGAAAGTCCACGGCCCATCCGCCTGTCAACCAGTGCTCGACGCGAGCGCGGGACAGAATCGCTGTTGCGTCTCTGATGACCGCAAGGTGCGAGTCCTGAATCACACTCGAACTATCGCCCTCAGGCGTCATCACCTTTCTTCACAACATCGATCCGCCTCATCGCTGAACTCCCTCCTAGAAACGACACCTTGTGCCCAGCGGTTATCTCCAACCGTTGGTGAGTTCGAACCACGGGAGGTCTCGTGCGTCCAAGCCGGCGGAAGAAGCCAGTCCCGAACCGAAGCAGATCCGTTCGAAGATCGCGCAAGACGCGCAAGACACGCCGTTGCCTTAAGTCCGGACGCGTTCGTACGATGCCCTGCATGGCGAAGAAGCCCAGCATCAGGATCACCACGCGCAAATAGCTCGGGCCTTCAGTCAGCGACCCCCAGCGCCCTAAAGGTGACCGTCGACCTTCCGTAGCAAGACGGGTGCGTCGTGACAGCAGAGGACGGTGAAAACCAGCGACAGCGGCGGTTCTCATTCCGATGTTCAAGCTCGTCTGGCGAGATCGAACGAACCCTCGCGGCGCACGACGCGGAGCAGCATCGCTGCCGTCGCCGCGAGGGCCTGTATCAGCGCGTTCGCGAGACGCAATCGGCGGCGCCGACAGACCGACACCACGACCGGTCACCATTCCGATTCCCGATGAGGACATTCGAGCCGCGCTCGGTCGCGATCACCTTGAGATCGACTGGTGGGGCGATTGGATGGCCTGGCTGCGCGGCGCCGCCGAGCACGGCGGCTTCACCGTGAACTGATCTCCGAATGGCTCGAGGACGGCAAGCGAGCGGCTGTGCCCGTCGACCTCTCGAGCCCGCTTGACTTTGGTCCGTTAAACCGCATCATCCCGCGGTGATGACACAAGTCACCGAGGTGCGCGATCAGCCCTGAACCGTACGTCCGTGCGCAGGCATTCGTGCTGGCAACGGTGTTTATTGCCGCCGCCCTGACGACCTGGCCCGTGGCCGCCCTGATCCTCGTCGTCGCGAGCGGCGTTTCGGCCTACTACCTGCGCCATAGGTATCGCTCAGAACTCACGATCGCGCAGATTGTCCCCCCAGCCCATCGCGAACGGCTCGACCGCATTGTCGACGGAGATCTACAGATGGTCGTCGTCGCGGGACTGACGGCAGCCGGCCTTATGCTGGGCTTCGGGATTCACCCGTTGCACATCGTGATCTCCCGCTGGACGCCGCTCCTCGTCGGCGTCGCCGCGGCCAGCGTGTACGTGTCGAGCCTTTCCGATTGGTACGTCATCCTCCCGCGGATCACCGGCATGCTCGGCTCGCGTCCGTGCCGGTTCGAAGACGAGCGTCACCCGCGCTTCCCGCACACCTGGCGCGATACGACGCGCTGGTGGCTCGTCCATCGCCTCCTCGCCCTGTTTGGCTTTCGATTCGGTCTGTCGTACGCACTGACGCTCGTCGCCCGCCACTGGATCACGTTCCGATTCGGCACTGACATCGTGACCGGGGCCGCGCTCGGCTTCGCGGCCACGTATCAGAAGGCGATCCCCGCCGCCGGCTTTCAGGCCGGCCACCCGACGATGATCGTCGGGCAAACCGTCGTGCACGACGAGACGACGCGGGGGCCGCGACGAATCACGATCTTCGGACGCGTGATCCGCGTGCCGTTTATGAAACAGGCGGTGCCAACCGGCGAACTGAGCGCGCGCGAGTGGGTGTACGACGTCGCGCTTGAAGGCGTACAGCTTGTCGTCGCGGCGTCGCGTGAAGCAAGATCGCTCCCGAGGTCGGACGACGGCCGACTCATCTACGAACGACGGCCCCACAAGATCTTGCTGCGCGACATCGCCGGGGTGCGGGCGGCCGACCCGCCGTTTAGCGGATGCGCGTCCCGGTGCTCAGGGATCAACTGGTACTGCATCGAGAATCCGCGCTGCTTCGAGGCGAAGTAGTAGGACCGTCTCTTCTCTTTCTACGCGCGCGACGCGCGCATAGATGCGATCGCGATAGACGCGATCCACGCAAGCAGCAAACCGAAGTAGCAGAACCTTGCGAGCTGGGCGACCGCTGGGACAAGCGTCGCGCCGAGTGCCGCCGTTCCGATGAGAGCGAACAATCGTGAGCTATCGCGCCGGACTCTCCAACCTTCTCCGGCCTGCGCGTACGCGCTGAATGCAAGCGCGCCAGCGAGAGCCGCCAACGGGATGAGTGGATAGATGTCGTTGTGCATGGCGTCATGCCACGAACGTCCTCGCGCCTGCTGTGCGTCGGGCGGGATGGCCATGCACGCGGTCGCTAGCGCAAGCAGAGTGAGGGCGAAGGCAGCAACGCGCATCGCTCGCGCCTCGTCTTTGGCGAGTGAGACGCCGAATGCGACGCCGAGAGCGCCGGCAAGGACAAATGCGCCTTGCAGTGCCCAACCATGAGGGCCGAGCTCGAGGACGCTCGGCCACTCAACCCTGGTCCGATGCACAGGCGACCAGTGCGCATGCATCAGAAAGGCGCGTTCTGAGACGGTCAACGCCAGGAACACGCACGCAAGAAGCACCGGCGCAAAGAGACCGGCGATCGCCGCCCGCCGAGACGAGTACGGGTTCCCTGTCCCCACGGGCGGAAGTATCACGCCGCTTCCCCGGTGCTTGCGATGGCCCGTGCCGCGACCGTTTTCCCTCCCACGAGGGATGCGCATGCCGAGGCGCAGACCGATCTCTAGGCCATAGTGCTCGGCGCAGCAGGCGGTGGTGTTCTACTCGGAATGTTGATCCTCGCGGGTCTCTATTTCACGCCGACGATCGCCAGAGTGCACAAGGTTCCGAACGTCGGCTCGGTCGTCGTCATCAACTTCTTTGCCGGCTGGACGTTCGTTGGGTGGGTGATCGCGTTGGCGATGGCCGCCCGGTCGCTTCCCCGGCGCTCGTACACATAGCCCCAATCCCGCGGCGAACGAGCGCCGGTCACCGACGGCGCAAGCACGTTCGAAGGCGACGCCATCGCCGCGCCCAGACGGGGCCGCGATCGCAAGCACAGCCAGAAACGCATAAAGAATCCGCCAAGACCCCATGCCCCGTATCTACAAGAGTCGTCGGACAGCGCACTATCGTCCGAGCTCGAACACAGCTCTTAAGGGTAGGGGGGTCTTCGTTAC
>DASZBP010000003.1:0-2259 GCA_035943915.1 Gaiellaceae bacterium
GCGCCAGGGTTAGGTAGAGGAGAGATTTGGCTCGTATCGCAGGTGTGAACCTCCCGAATCAGAAGCGGCTCGAGATCGGGCTGACCTACATCTTCGGGATCGGCCAGCCGTCGGCGCAGAAGATCTGCGACGCGCTCGGCCTCTCGCCGGACACGAAGGTCCGTGACCTCACAGAGGACGAGGTCGCGAAGCTCCGCGACTACATCGACGAGCACCACCAGGTCGAAGGCGACCTGCGTCGCGAGCGCACCCAGGCGATCGAGCGCCTGCAGGAGATCGGCTCGTTCCGAGGTCTGCGGCACCGCCGCAACCTGCCGGCGCGCGGTCAGCGCACGAAGACGAACGCCCGCACGCGCAAGGGCCCGAAGAAGACCGTCGGCCGCGGGAAGAAGGCGAAGTAGTGGCGCCTCCCCGCAAGTCCGGCGCGGCCACGCGCGGCCGCACACGCCGTCGCGTCCGCAAGAACATCGCGATCGGCCAGGCGCACATCAAGACGTCGTTCAACAACACGATCGTCGCGCTGACCGACAAGGAAGGGAACGTCATCGTCTGGGAGTCCGCCGGCTCGGCCGGGTTCAAGGGCTCGCGCAAGTCGACGCCGTTCGCCGCGCAGGTCACTGCAGACGCTGCCGCCCGCAAGGGCATGGAGCACGGGCTGCAGAAGGTCGAGGTCTTCGTGAAGGGGCCGGGCTCGGGTCGCGAGACCGCGATCCGGTCGCTGCAGGCCGCCGGCCTGGAGATCCTCGGAGTGAAGGACGTCTCGCCGCAGGCACACAACGGCGTCCGCCAGAAGAAGCGGAGGCGCGTCTAGTGGCTCGTGATCGTTCACCGAAGTGCAAGCAGTGCCGCC
This sequence comes from Gaiellaceae bacterium, assembly GCA_035943915.1. Classification (GTDB taxonomy): domain Bacteria; phylum Actinomycetota; class Thermoleophilia; order Gaiellales; family Gaiellaceae; genus PALSA-600. Next base: position 851 of record DASZBP010000003.1, read on the forward strand.
GCGAGGGCATGAAGCTGTTCCTCAAGGGCGAGCGCTGCCTGACGGAGAAGTGCGCGATCGAGCGCCGCTCGTATCCGCCGGGCGAGCACGGCCGCGGCCGCATCAAGCAGAGCGAGTACCTGCTGCAGCTGCGCGAGAAGCAGAAGGCGCGCCGGTATTACGGACTGCTCGAGAACCAGTTCCGCACGTACTACGACAAGGCGAACAAGCAGGGCGGCATCACGGGTGAGACGCTCCTGCGCATGCTCGAGACGCGGCTCGACAACGTCGTGTACCGCCTCGGCTTCGCCGCCTCGCGCGCACAGGCACGCCAGCTCGTGCGTCACGGACACTTCTTCGTGAACGGGCGCCGCGTGAACATCCCGAGCTTCCAGGTGAAGCCGGACGATGTCGTCACGCTGAAGTCGGGCTCGACCGCCGAGCAGATCGTGCGCGACGCGACCGATCTCACCGCCGCCGTCGCCCCGTGGCTGCAGGCTGACCACGATGGGCTGAGCGGCAAGGTCTTGAAGTGGCCGGAGCGTGCCGAGATCGACACGCCGGTCTCCGAACAGTTGATCGTCGAGCTCTACTCCAAGTAGCGCTCGCTCTTTAAGGAAGAAAGGACTCTTAGTGGCAACACGCAGCATCGCAACGGACTTTCAGGTCCCGAAGATCACGCACGAGGAGGTCAACGACAACCGCGGCGTGTTCGTGATCGAGCCGCTCGATCGTGGCTTCGGCTACACGTTCGGCAACTCGCTGCGCCGTGTGCTGCTCTCGTCGCTCGAGGGCGCTGCGGTCACCTCGGTGAAGATCGAGGGCGTCGCGCACGAGTTCACGACGCTGCCGGGTGTCCGCGAGGACGTCACCGACATCATCCTCAACATGAAGCAGCTCGTCTGCATCCTCCACGGCGAGTCGCCGGAGGTGGAGGTTCGCCTGACGAAGCGCGGTGAGGGCATCGTCACGGCCGCCGACATCGAGGCTCCCGCCGACCTCGAGATCCTGAACCCGGAGCTCGAGATCGCGAACCTCTCGTCGAAGGGCCGCCTGGAGATCACGCTGACCATCGGCCGCGGTCGCGGCTACGTGCCGGCCGAGGGCAACCGCGGCCAGGCGCACACGATCGGCGTCATCCCGGTCGACTCGATGTTCTCGCCGATCAACCGCGTCGCGTACGACGTGGAGTCGGCGCGCGTCGGTCAGCGCACCGACTACGACAAGCTCATCCTCGACGTCGCCACCAACGGGTCGATCGACCCGAAGGACGCGATCGCCGAGGCTGCCGAGATCCTGATCCGCCAGCTCGCGATCTTCACGGACATCGAGAAGATCGAGGGCTTCGGCGAGGCTGCGGTCGCGCAGGGCATCGACGGTGCCGGCGAGCCGAGCGTGTCGCTCGCGGGCGGGATGGAGAACTTCCCGAT
>DASZBP010000004.1:0-8531 GCA_035943915.1 Gaiellaceae bacterium
GGTGCGCCTTGCCGTAATGGTCGCACTGGCAGTCGGCGCGGGACTTGTGGCGACGCTGGTCACGAACGTCCTCATCGGGGCATTCCACGGCCACTTTCTCGCTGTTTGGGGGGTGGCGACACTGTTCCTGCTCGCCGTCGGCCTGCCCATTGCCGGCTTCCTGGTGCTCATCGGTATGTCTGGGATCGGGATCGGGGCGCTCATGTTCCTGGTGATCGGCAACCCTGCATCCGGGGGCAACTCGGCCCCAGCGTTGTTGCCCGGATTCTGGCGAGTTCTCAGCCAGCTCCTTCCGCCTGGGGCGGCGATGACTGCCATGCGCGACGGCGTCTACTTCCACGGACACGGAATGACCCAGGCGCTGCTCGTGCTGGGCATCTACGCCATCCTCGGCGCCACCGTCGTCTTCACGGCTCAGATTCTCCGCGCACGCGCGCGACCAGCCGACGCGTCAACGAGCTGATCGAGCTCGTCGGACTCGAGTCGATCGCGAAGAAGCGAGCTGGCCAACTCTCACTCGGTATGGGTCAGCGACTCGGGATCGCCGCGGCGCTACTCGGTGACCCCGAGGTCGTGATGCTCGACGAACCCGTCAACGGCCTCGACCCGGACGGGACCCGCTGGATCCGCGACCTGATGAAGGCCCTCGCCGCCGAGGGACGCACCGTCTTCCTGTCATCACGCCTGATGAGCGAAATAACGCCCACACGGGATCCACTCTGGGCGTCCCGCTCACGGAAGGACTGCATCCTGCGGTCGCCTTTGTTGTCGCCCTCTGGCTCTTCTTCGGCCTCTTTCTCGCGACGCGCTCAGCCCAGAAGGCACACCAGCCGTCGCTCCTGCAGCGGTAGTGCTCGATGGGGTCGACGTCCCGGTCGAGACGCTGCGGACTCCACCGGCACTCTCACCTCCCCGCGCCGGTCGCATTTCCCGAGCGCGTCAGGGGATTGACAATCTCCTCCGCCTCGCGCCCAGCTTCCGTGAACGCAGCCAGTCGCCGAAGCTGGGGCGGCGCACGACCGGAATCTTTTCTGTCCTGAAACCGCTCGCTCGACGACCTCAAATTGCGTGGTCGACTCGTTCTCGCGGGCGTTCGAAAGTCCCGCGTCAGATCCGTGTCTGATCTGAAAATCAGTCGAGCCTGAAGATCTCCTCGAGCGGGGAAGGCCCGCCGTCCGGCACGCGATCGAGGAGTAGCTCGGCCATCGCGTTCTGCCAGCGTGCGCTGACTTCCTGCGCAGCGAGATGGCGCTCGGCGCGGCCTAGGTCGTCCGCCTCGAAGTAGCCGAACATCTCGTTTGCCGTGCGGAAGATCGTGTAGTTGCGAATGCCCGCCGCGCTCAGCGCTTCGAGCATCTCCGGCCAGACATCGCGATGGGCTGCGACGTACTCGTCGACCTTACCGGGCTTCACCCGTAGGACGAACCCTCTGCGCTCACTCATCCGCTTCCTCCTCGATGATCATGACGATCAGATTCCGAGGCCCGTGCACGCCCTCGACGCGCTGCAGCTCGATGTCGGAGGTCGCCGAGGGGCCCGACACGAACGTAAGTGGACGGCGAGCGAGCGCCTCCAGTGCGGCGAACGCCTGTGGCACGGTCTCGACGATCTGGGTGGAACGAACGACACAGAGATGGAGGTCGGGAACGAGCGTCAATGCGCGTCGGCCTTCCGTTGGGCCGCCGGAGAGCACGAGTGTTCCTGTCTCGGCAATTGCGAGGGTGCAGCCCGTGACGACGCCGTCAAGCGCATCAAGCTGCTTGGGCGTCAGGTTGTGGTCCTCGACTGCGTCGGTGGGTCGCCATGCGGCGGGCAAGCCGAGAGGAACGCCGACGCGCCCCGGCGCAAGCTCATCGATCGCATGCTGAACCTCAGACACCGAGACGCGTCGTACCGTCGCGCGGTAGTCTCCGACGCGCTCGGCGAACAACTCGTTCCGCTCGACGGGCGATCGGGCGCCTTGACGCCGGTATATCCGCTCGACCGGTGTCGGCAGCGTTCCCCCCGCTGTCGCCGCCCGCACCGCCGAGAGGATAGCCTCACGCGCCGCGCTCACGACTCCACCATTGGCGAAAGGTCTCCTTGGGAAGCGGCTTCAACTTACGCGTCTGCGTCCAGGTCGCGACGGGGCCGGGAAGCCGCCGCGCCGGACCCTGAAGGAGACGCGCGAGTCGCTGCGCGATTCCATAGCGTCCCGCACCGCCGAACGCACGCGCGACCATGCGCATCACGGCACGCTCGGGCGTGCCGCCGGCCGCTTTCACTACCTCTGCCCGCAGGTGCAGCAAGACGGCCGGAATGTCGATCTTGACCGGACAGACCTCGTAACACGCACCGCAAAGGGTCGAGGCGTACGGAAGCGTCTTCGCGTTCTCAACGCCGAGGAGCTGCGGAGTGAGGATCGCACCGATCGGCCCGGGATAGACGGAGCCGTAGGCGTGTCCTCCCGTGCGCGAATAGACGGGACAGACGTTGAGACACGCGCTGCACCGGATGCAGTGCAGTGCCTGCCGTCCCACTTCGTCGGAGAGCACACGTGTCCGGCCGTTGTCGAGCAGCACGACGTGGAACTCCTGCGGCCCGTCGCCGTCCGTGACCCCTGTCCAGAGAGACGTGTAGGGGTTCATTCGCTCGCCGGTCGAGGAGCGTGGCAGGAGCTGCAGGAAGACCTCTAGATCGGTAAACGTCGGCACGAGCTTCTCGATCCCGACAACCGTCACGAGAACGGGCGGGAGGGTTGTGCACATGCGTCCGTTCCCTTCGGATTCGACCACGACGACGGTGCCGGTCTCGGCGACCGCGAAGTTCGCTCCGCTGACGCCTACCTTCGCGGTCAGAAACTTCTCGCGCAGGTAGACGCGCGCCACCTCGGCGAGCGCGCTCGGATTGTCCGAGAGTGGCGGCGCGGCGATGGTGCGCAGAAAGAGATCTCGTATCTCAGTTCGGTTGCGATGGATCGCCGGGACGAGGATATGCGACGACCAGTCTCCGTCGAGCTGCAGGATCAGCTCTGCGAAATCGGTTTCGATTGCCCGAACCCCGCCCGCCTCGAGTGCGTCGTTCAGCTCGATCTCGTCGGTCGTGAGCGACTTCACCTTGACCACCTCAGTCGCGCCGTGAGCGCGTGCGACATCCAGGACGACTGCGTTCGCCTCTGCCGCATCGCACGCCCAGTGCACATGACCTCCCGCTTCTTGGACCGCACTCTCGAACTGGATCAGGTACTCGTCGAGCCGGTGCATCACGTCCGACTTGATCGCGCGACCGGCATTGCGAAGCTGTTCCCAGTCGGGAACTTCCGCGACGACACGCGCCCGCTTGTCGCGGATCGTCGAGGTCGCGTTGCCGAGATTGCGCCGTAACTGGGCGTCGCCAAGCGTGACCCGGGCGGCGTCGGGAAACGATGTCACGAGGCGAGGATCTCCGCGAGATGCATCGTGCGGACGCCGCTTCGGCCGCGTGCGAGCCCGCCGCTGATCTGCAGCAGACAGGAATTGTCGACGGCGGTGCAGACCTGGGCGCCGGTCGAGAGAATGGCGCTGCATTTAGCCGCCAGCATTGCCGTCGAGGTCTCCGCGTTCTTGACAGCGAACGTTCCGCCGAAGCCGCAGCACTCGGTCGCATGCGGCAACTCGACCAGTTCGAGCCCGCGCACCGCACGCAGCAACCGCAGTGGCGCGTCACCGACCTTGGCAACGCGCAGCGAGTGGCAAGTCGGGTGATACGTGACGCGGTGACGGAAGTGCGCGTCCACATCCACGACACCGAGTCGGGAAACGAGAAACTCCGAGAACTCGAAGACGCGTGGTGCGAGTGTCGGCCTGTACTCACGAATCATCCCGACGCAGGACGACGAAGGCGACACGATCGCGTCGAAGCCTTCGAAGATGCGCTCGAACCGCTCGGCGAGCTTGAACGCCTCGTCGCGGTAGCCGCTATTTCCGTGCAGCTGGCCGCAGCAGGTCTGCTCCGTCGGAAACTCCACGTCATGCCCGAGGCGCTCCAGGACACGCACGACGGCTTGCGGCGCCTCGGGGAAGAGTGTGTCGCCGAGACAGGTGACGAAGAGGCCGACCCGCACGAGCTAACGCGGGTACGAGAGCGCGACGCCGCCGTCGACGTTGAGGATGTTCCCGGTGCTTTTTGCCGCCCGCGTTGGCGAAGCGAAGTAGAGGACCGCTTCCGCAACGTCCGCCGGATAGATGTTCACCTTCAACGTCGTGCGTCCACGATAGTGATCCTCCAGCTTGTCTTCGGTGATCCCGTAGGCGCGCGCACGCTCCTCGCGCCACGCCGAGTCCCAGATCTTCGAGCCTTCGAGAATCGCATCCGGGTTGACCGTATTGACGCGGATGCCGTCCCCGCCAAGCTCCTCGGCGAGGCAACGGGCGAGGTGGAGCGCGGCCGCCTTGGCCGCTGAGTAAGCGGCCGCGTTCTTCCCCGGGGCAAGCGCGTTCTTCGACCCGATGAAGATGATGCTCCCCCCGGTTCCCTGCGCCCTAAGAACCCGTGCAGCCTCGCGTGCGACGAGGAAGTAGCCCCGCGCCAGAATGTCGTTGTTGCGATCCCAAAGATCGAGGGTCGTCTCTTCGATCGGGGCGCTCGAGGCAATGCCGGCATTCGAGACGACGATGTCGATGCCGCCAAACGCCAGCACTGCCGCGCGGTATGCATCCACGACCGATACTTCATCGAGCACGTTCGCGGACGCTGCGATCGCGACATCTCCGAGTTCCGACGCGACGGTCGATGCTCCCGCAAGATCGAGATCGGTCGCGACGACGCATGCACCTTCGGCTGCCAGCACACGCGCGACGGCGCTCCCGATGCCGCCCGCGGCGCCGGTGATCAGCGCGACTGCTCCCTCGAGCTCGCGCGGCGCCGGAGCGAGCGACAGTTTGTAGAGCTCGAGCGGCCAGTACTCGATCGCAAACGACTCATCGTCGTTCAAGGACACAAACCCGCCGAGCGCGGCGGACGCGCGCATCACGTTGATCGCACGGTGGTACAGATCGCGGGCGAGTCCGGCGGCTTTCATCGTGCGCCCCACGGAGACAAGGCCCACGCCTTCAATTACCACCACACGCGGGCTCGGGTCGCTGAGCCGGTCTTCGCTCCGGTGACGCTCGAAGTACTCCAGCTCGCGCGCACGCCATTCCGTCACGCGCTGTGCGATCCGCTCGCGAAGAACTGCCGTGTTCTCGGAGCGCGGATCAAAGTCGACCCACACAGGCAGACGCCTCGTGTGCACCAGGTGGTCGGGGCAGGCGGCTCCGACTTGTGAGAGCTGCCGCGACTCTTGGCCGCAGGCGAACTCCAGCACCGCGGCCGACGTGTCCACCTGCAGGATCCGCGGGCCGTCGACCGAGACCGCTCCACGCAGCACCGGGAGAATGTCCGCAAGCAGCTCGGTCCGTTCTGCGTCCCTCAGCGGCTCGACTGCCCGCCCGCCGAAGGGCGCCTGCGCAGCCGCCTGCGCGGCAACGAACCCCGCCGCTCGGTTGATCGCGTCGAGCGTCGACGCGTAGGACTCCTCGGCTGTGCCGCCCCATGTCACCAAACCGTGCTTGGCCAGGAGAACGATGTTCGCTTCTGGATGCTCGGCGACGGCGTCCGCGACAAGCTTCGAGAGCGCGAAACCGGGCCGAATGTACGGAATCCACACTGCGTCGGAGCCGAAACATTCCTTCGCGATCCGCTCGCCGTCGACCGTGCCGACGATCGCGCCGATCGAATCCGGATGCGTGTGGTCGACGTGTGGGTGCGGAATGAACGCGTGCAGCAGCGTTTCGATCGAGGCACGCGGCATCGTCGGATCGAGTTGGCAGCGCGCGAGATACGCGACCATCTCCTCGTCGGTCATCGCAGCGCGCGCGGACAGCGGCGTGATCTCGTCGAGCCGCAGACCGGTGAAGCCGTCCGGCGCGATCGTCGCGAGGTCGCTGCCCGAGCCCTTCACCCAGAGAACCGACGTCTCACGGCCTGCGTGGTCAGTTGCATTGACCTTCACCGACGTGTTGCCCCCACCGAAGTTGACAATTGCCCGGTCTGAGGCGAGCAGATTCGAGCGGTAGGCAAGCGATTCGAGCTCGCTCAAGCCTGCGGGCGGGTTCCAGCGGTTTTCATAGGTCGGCGGAATGGTCAAAGCCATGAAGCGGTTGCTCCTCTGGTGTCGTAGATCAGAGCCATGCGGCTGCAGTTCCGTCTTGGCGCGCCTGCACAACGCGGTCTGCGTAGCCCTCGGTGCGGAAGGTGGCGATCGGATCGGCGGCGGCGCCAAGCCCCTGTCGCACCTTCGCGCAGAGGGGTCGCACATCGGTGTTGTAGGCGTCGACGATGATGCGGTTAGCGCCGAGAATGTCGCCCTTCAACTGCGCACGTTCCAGCGCGGCGCGATCGACGAGCAGAGCCTTCGCGTACGACTCCTGCAAGTTCATCACGGTCTGGATCATCGCCTCGATCTTCGCTTCGACGTTGTGCGACTGGTCGATCGTCAACCGGACGCCGTTCTCGAACGCGGCGATGTCGATTAGTTCGAGGAAGATCCGAAAAAGCTGGTAGGGATCGATCGACCCGACGATCAAGTCGTCGTCGCCGTACTTGCGGTCGTTGAAGTGAAAGCCGCCAAGTCGACCGGCACCGTGCAGAAGGGACACGATCTGCTCGATGTTCACGCCTTGCGCGTGGTGGCCGAGGTCGACGAGCACCTTCGCCCTCTCGCCGAGTTCCTGGCAGATGAGCAGTGCGGATCCCCAGTCGGCGAGGTCGGTCGCGTAGAACGCCGGTTCGTAGAGCTTGTACTCGATGAGCAACTCCATCTCGTCGCCGAGCGCAGCGTAAATCTCGCGCAGCGTCTCGCTCAGCCGCACCCGGCGCGCACGCAGCGAGTCCTGGCCGGGATAGTTCGTTCCGTCGGCGAGCCACAGCGAGATCGCGTCAGAACCGGTGCGTGCGGCGATCTCGATGCACTCGCGAACGTGCGCAACGGCGCGACGCCGGATCCCCTCGTCCGGGTTGCACAAGCTTCCCAGCTTGTACTCGGGCTCCTGGAAGAGGTTCGGATTGATCGCGCCGAGCCGCAGGCCGAGCTCCTCTGCGCGGTCACGTAACTCGTTCAGGTTCTCAACCTTGTCCCAGGGAATATGCAGCGCGACCGAGCGGGCAATTCCAGTCAGGCGCTGCACCTCGGCAGCGTCCTCGAGCTTCTCGAATGGGTCGCGCGGCGCGCCCGGTTGCGCAAACACTGCAAACCGTGTCCCGGAGTTACCGAACGCCCACGACGGCGTCTCGACCTCCTGCACCAGCAAAGCTTCCTCGACACGCGTGATGTCGTCGCCGCGCGCAGCGAGCTTCTCGGCGATCAGGTCGAAGCCGGCAGTCATCCCGTTAGAACCTCCGTCTCGAGTAGGGCGCAGAAGCGCCCGTATAACTCACTCCAGCGCTCGATCGCCAGATCCGGCTCGTAGACGCTCAAGGGCGTTGAAAACCGAGTGACCTCGCGCATCTCAGCCAGCGACGCAACGTCACCGAACGCATGTAGCTGAACGAGCACGTTACCCAGTGCAGCGGCCTCGACCGGCCCCGCGAGCACGACCCGCCGCGAGATGTTCGCCGTCAACTGGCACAGGAATGCGTTCTGCGAACCGCCACCGATCACGTGTACGGCCTCGATCATCCGACCAGTCACTGCTTCGATCTCGTCGAGCACGAGCCGGTACTTGCAGGCGAGGCTCTCGAAGATCGCGCGCAGCAGTGCAGGCCGCTGATCGGGCGCGGCCTGACCGGTGCGGACGCAGGCGGCGCAAATGCGGGTGGGCATGTCGCCAGGCGCGAGTAGCTCTGGGAGGTCGGGGTCGAACAGCGCGCCACCCGAAGCGGCCGCCGACGCGAGCGAACCGAGCTCTGGGTACTCCGGGGCGTCTCCTTCGCGCAGCCAGGCACGCCGGCATTCCTGTACCAGCCAGAGACCCATGACGTTCTTGAGCAGCCGAGTCGTTCCTCCGAACCCGCGCTCGTTCGTGAGGTTCGCCGCCCGCGCACCGGCGGAGAGAACGGGCCCGTCGAGCTCCAAACCCACCAACGACCAGGTGCCACTCGAGATGTACGCCGTGTTCTCCGAGGTGGCGGGCATAGCAACGACGGCCGACGCCGTGTCGTGCGAGGCCACGGCCGCCACCGGTGTCGAGCGTGGCAGCCCTGTCGCTTCGGCGACGTGTGGCAGCAGGCCGCCGAGAATCGAACCGGCGCGCACGATCGAGGGGAAGATCCGGCGCGGCAGTCCGAGCCGCTGGATCAGGTCATGCGCCCAGTCGCCCGTTCGGGCGTCGAGGAGCTGGGTCGTGCTGGCGTTCGTTTCTTCGACGTGGCGCTCGCCGGTCAGCCAGTAGGCGAGGAGGTCGGGCATGAGCAGCAGCGTCTCAGCACGATCAAGCGCGGATGCGGCATCGAGCGCGAGGAGCTGGAAGAGCGTGTTGAACGGGAGGAGCTGGATGCCGGTCGCCGCGTAGATGTCCTCCGCCGGCACGCGATTC
>DASZBP010000005.1:0-6333 GCA_035943915.1 Gaiellaceae bacterium
CCCGCACCGGTCGTCACGAACGAGCCCGTCGAGGTCGCCGACGGCGTCTTCGTCATCCCCGACGGCCGCGTGCCGCTCGTTCCCAACATCGGGATCGTCCGCGGAGACAGCGCAACGCTCGTCGTCGACGCCGGCATGGGACCGCGTAACGGCGAGATCGTGCGCAAGCACGCCGACGCGCTCGCGTCCGGTCAGCCACTTTTCCTCACGCTTACGCACTTCCACCCCGAGCACGGCTTCGGCGCGCAGGCGTTCGCCGACGGCGCGACGATTGTCTACAACCGCGAACAGCTGGATGACCTGCGCACGCGCGGCGAGGCGTACCTCACGCGATTCCGCACGTTCGGCGACGCGATCGCGACGCAGCTCGAAGGCGTCGAGCTCGTCGAGCCGCAGGTCGTGTATGACGGCTCCGCGGAGATCGCGCTCGGTGGCCTCACCGCGCAGCTGCGCACCTTCGGCCTCGGGCACACACGCGGTGACCAGATCGTCTTCGTGCCGGAGCAGGGCGTCCTCTTCACCGGCGATCTTGTCGAGAGCCGGTGCTTTGCGATTTTCCCGTGGTTCCCGCCGGACGAGACCGATGTCGATGGCGACCGCTGGATCGCGGTGCTGGAGCAGCTCGAGCGGCTCGAGCCCGCGGTCGTCGTGCCGGGGCACGGCGAGATCGGCGACGCGGGCGTGATCGCGACCGCGCGCGAGTACATCGCGCAGCTGCGGAGCGAGACGCTCCGGCTCGCGGAGGGCGGCGCATCCGAGGAGGAGGTCGTCGCCGAGCTCGACCGCTCGATGCGCGAGCTTCATCCGGACTGGTCGCAGCCCGAGTGGGTCGCGTTCGGCGCGCGTCACTTCTACGCGACGCGCAACCGGTGAGCAGCCGAGCTCTGGACGTCGCCGTCGTCGGCGCCGGGATCGGCGGGCTGACGGCGGCGATCGCGCTCGAGCGCAAGGGCATCAACGTCACGGTCTACGAGCAGGCTCCGGAGCTTCTTCCGATCGGGGCCTCGCTTGCGATGGGGCCGAACGCCACACGCCTGCTCGGCGCGCTCGGCGTCCTCGACGACGTGCGCCGCGTCGGTGTCGCGGCGGACGCGGTCGAGCTGCTCCGCTGGTCCGACGGGACGGTGCTGCTGCACACCGAGCTGGGCGAGTATGCGGAAGAGCACTTCGGCGCGCCGGCGCTTGACTTCCACCGCGCCGACCTGCATCGCGTGCTGCTCGACGCGCTCCCCGAGAGCGCGATCCGCCTCGGCGCGCAGGTGACGGGGGTCGAGGAAGACGGGGTGCTCACGCTTGCGGACGGCACGCGCATCCGCGCCGACGCGATCATCGCCGCCGACGGGATCAAGTCGCCGATCCGCCAGCAACTCGTCGGCGCGGACACGCCGGAGTTCTCGGGAACCGTCGTGTATCGCGGGCTGCTGCCTCGCGAGCGCGCGCATGACATTCACCCCGACCGTGTCAACCGCTACTGGCTCGGGCCGCATCGCCACGGCGTCGTCTACTGGATCTCGGGCGGCGACACACTCGCCGTCAACACCGCCGTGCAGCACGCCGAGTGGGCGGAGGAGTCGTGGACCGCGGAAGCGACGACCGACGAGCTGCTCGCATATTTCGAAGGCTGGGATCCGGCACTGCTCGAGCGCATCCGCCGCTGCGAGACGCTGCTGCGTGGCGCCGTGTTCGTGCGGCGGCCGCTCGAGGACTGGGCGTTCGGGCGTATCGCCCTGCTCGGCGACGCAGCGCACGCGATGGAGCCGTGGCAGGCGCAGGGCGCAGCGCAGGCGATCGAGGACGCGTACGTGCTCGCCGAGTGTCTCGCCGACGAAGACGTCGAGGATGCGCTCGCGCGGTACGCGCGCATCCGCATGGATCACGCGACCGAGCTGCAGCGCTCGTCGGCGCAGGCGGGCCAGGTCTTCTACCTGCGGGACGGCGAGGATCAGCAGCGGCGCGACGCCGACTATGCGACGCTCCACGAGCGCATGCCGTACGGCCACAGACAGAAACTCTGGGAGTACGACGTCCGGAGCTCGTTGTGAACATCGCCTCCGACGACCGGGGAACCGGCGAGCCGGCGCTGCTCTGCCTGACCGGGTGGTGCTCGAGCAAAGAGCGCTACGCGCACCTCGTCCCGTTGCTCGCCGAGAAGCGGCGCACGATCGCGTTCGACTGGCGCGGCCACGGTGAGTCGCAACGCGGCGTCGGAGACTTCGGCCAGGACGAGATGGTCGAGGACGCGCTGGGAGTGATCGAGGCGGCCGGGATCGAGCAGGTCGTCCCGGTCGCCGCGTCTCATTCGGGCTGGGTGGCGATCGAGCTGTTCCGGCGACTCGGGCCGGAGCGCGTGCCGAAGATCGTGCACATGGACTGGATGGTGATCCGCCCTTCCGATCCGTACATGGCGCTGCTGCGTTCGATGGCGACGCCCGAGGGCTGGACGGAGGCGCGCGACACGTTGTTCAGGATCTGGCGCGCAGGCTGCGAGGCGCCCGAGATCGACGCGGTGATCGACGCGATGCGGGAGCAGGACGGAGAGATGTGGATGCGCTCCGGCCGCGAGATCTCGGCGGCGTACGAGCGCAATGACAGCCCGCTCGAGACCTACGAGCGGATGGAAGCGCCGCCTGCCGGCGTGCTGCACCTGTACGGCCAGCCGCAGGATCCCGCGTTCTTCGCAGCACAGCAGGAGTTCGCCGCGGAGCATCCGTGGTTCCACGTCGAGCGGGTCCCTGCCGAGACGCACTTCGCGATGGTCGAGACCGCCCGCGAGGCGGCAGCCGCTATCGCGGCGTTCGTCTGAGGCGATACAGCACGTGATGCCGCAGCGGGTCGCCCGCCGGCAGCAGCGGGTGCTCGAAGTCGTCGGACGGATCGTGCGTCATACCGAGCCGTTCCATCACACCACGTGAGCGCTCGTTGCCGACGAACGTGAACGAGACGATCTCCTCGAGGCCGAGCTCGTCGAAGCCGAAGGCGACGACCGCACGTGCGGCCTCCGTCGCGTAGCCCTTCCGCCAGGCGCGCTTCGCGAGCCGCCAGCCGACCTCGACGGCCGGCGTGAAGTGCGCCTCGAAGCGCGGCTCGGAGAGGCCGACGAACCCGACAAACCCTTCCTGCGCTTCGACCGCCCAGAGCCCCCAGCCGCGCTCCGCGATCAGCGTGCGCTGCCGCGCGGCGAGCGTGTCGCTCTCGGCCCGGCTGAGCCCGCGCGGGAAGTGCCGCATCACGTCGGGGTCGGCGTTCAGCTCTGCGAACGGGTCGAGGTCGTCGTCCGACCACTGTCGGAGCAGCAGCCTCTCCGTTTGGATCACGCGAGCTTCTCGCGAACGAGCTGGCTCACGGCCGACCCGTCCGCGCGACCTGCGATCTGCGGCATCACATCCGCCATCACGCGGCCCATGTCGCGCATGCTCGTCGCGCCGTTCTCTGCGATCGCGTCGTCGACGATGCGCTCGACGTCCTCCTCGGAGAGCGGCTCCGGCATGAACTCCTCGAGGATCGCGAGCTCTCCTTCTTCCTTCTGCGCCTGCTCCTCGCGGTCTGCGGCGCGGAATGCCTCGGCTGCCTCCTGGCGGCGCTTGCGCTCGCGCTGCAGCACCTGAAGCTCCTCGTCGTCGGACAGCGGCCGCTGCAGGTCCTTCTCGGCGGAGCGGAGGCTCGAGAGGATCAGGCGCAGCGCGTCGCGGCGGTCGCTCTCGCGCGCGAGCATCGCTTCTTTCAGCTCGTCCTCGAGGCGGCCGATCAGGCTCACAGCAATCCCTCCCCGAGTCGGCGGCCGCCGAGGATGTGCCAGTGCAGGTGGAAGACCGTCTGCCCCGCATCCGCGCCGGCGTTGACGACGACGCGGTAGTCGGTCAGCCCCGCCTTCTTCGCGGTGGCCGCGACGAACTCGAGCATGCGCTTCGACTCGTCTGCGTCGAACTCGCCGACGTCGTGGAAGCTGTCGACGTGCCCTTCCGGGATCACCAGGAGATGCACGGGCGCCTGCGGGTTGATGTCCTTGATGGCGGCGAAGCCGTCGGCCTTGTGCACGAAGCTCCCTTCGCGGGCCAGCGAGCAGAACAAACAGTCATCACGCTGCTGCGGCATGGATGCCCTCCTCGGTCACCGCTCCTGCGCGAACCCGTACGAGCTCTCCGACGGGCGCATCGACGAGCCAGGGAGTGTAGTCGTCGCCGTAGCCGCGTCCCGGCCGGTCGACGAGAACGACATCGCTCTCCTTCGTCTGCCAGCGGCGCACGCAGAGCTCGTGCGACAGCGCGCGCAGGCGCGCGCCGCGCTCCTTCTTGACTCCGGGCGTGACCGGGTCGTCGCCGGCGGTGACGGTGCCGGGCCGTGGCGAGTACGGGAAGACATGCACCTTCGTGATGCCGGCGGCCTCGACGGTGCGCAGCGTGTTCTCGAACGCGGCGTCGTCCTCGGCGGGGAACCCGACGATCACGTCGGACGTGAGGTTGAACTCCGAGGCAAGCGGCTCGAGCTTCCTGAGATAGGTCGCGGCCGTGTAGCGGCGACGCATCGCGTCGAGCACGGCGTCGTCGCCGGACTGCAGCGGCACGTGCAGGTGCTTCGCCGCCGTCGGCGTCTCGCGCATCGCGGTGACGAGCCTGTCGTTCACGTGATTGATCTCGATCGAGCTCAGGCGCAACCGCTCGAGGCCGGGCGTCGCCCCCGCTTCGCGCACGAGCCGCGGCAGGTCGTAGCCCGCATCCCGGTCGCGGAAGCAGCCGAGGTTGATGCCGGTGAGAACGACCTCGCGGTGGCCTTGCTCGACGCGCTTGCGAATCTCGGTGAGCACGGCGTCGGCGCTGCGGCTGCGCGATGCACCGCGCACGAGCGGGATGACGCAGAAGTTGCACGAGAACGAGCAGCCGTCCTGGATCTTCACGAATGCGCGGACGCGGTCGACGCGCGCGACGGCCTGGACGCAGCCGATCGCGCCGACGTCGCCCGCGACGAATGCCGCGGTCTGCTCGCTGCGCTTCGCGACGACGGTGACGTTGGCCGGCAGGCCGGCGAACGCGTCGCTCTTCAGGTTCGCGGCGCAGCCCGTGAGGTAGACGCGGCGGTGCGAGCGCGCTGCGCGCGCGGCGGCCTTGCGGCTCTTGGCGACGGCCTCGTTCGTCACGCAGCACGTGCTGATGACGGCGACGTCGGCGGTGTCGCGCCCCTCCGCGTGCCCGTCGGCCAGCAGGCGCTCGCGCACCTCGTGGGCGTCGACGTGCGAGACCTTGCAGCCGAGGAAGTCGACCGTGAACGTCGCCATGCGGCGGATCGTACGTCAGGCGCGGCGATGGAGATCGGCAGCCCAGGCGCCGTCGGCGATCCGCTCGACGTGCATGTAGCCGTCGATATCGACGTCGGCCGAGACGAGGTAGCCGGACGTGATGAGCACGTCGACGTCGAGACGCCGGCCGATCTCGAGCACGCCGTCGAGGGAGATGTTCGCGACGCCGACACTGGCCGCCGGCAGCGCGGCGTCCGGCGCGACGAGCAACGCCGTCACCTCGACGCCGTTCACGCGCGCGTTCTCGGACGTCGCCTCGACCGCCGCTTCTTCGACGTCGACCCCGGTCACCGGGGCAAAGCCGAGCAGCGCTGCCGCGATCGAGAGGACACCCGACCCGCAGCCGACGTCGACGAGCGAGCCCGGCTCGACGCGTTGCAGCAGATCCAGGCAGAGGCGTGTCGTCGGATGCGCGCCGGTGCCGAATGCGCGGCCCGGATCGATGACGACGGCCTCGAGGTCGGGGTCGAGCGTCTCCCACGGCGGGCCGATCCAGAGTCGGCCGACGCGCACCGGCTTGTGGAACGTGCGCCAGCGATCCTCCCAGCCGTCGGGGACGTCCTCCGAGCGCGCGCCGCCGAAGACGTGCCAGAGGCGTTCCTCGCCCTGGGCGTTCGTGTACGCGGCGAGTTGCACGCTGCCGGGACGCTCGCTCTCCTCGAACCCCTCCGGGAAAAGCTCGAGCATGGCTGCGCGCGCCTCTTCCGCGCGCTCCGGCGGGACCTCCACCGACACTCTGCGGAGGTTGCTCAGCCGGCCGCCCGAAACGCGTTCTTCAGCTTGTCGAAGAAGCTCTCGTCGTCCTCGTAGGTGTGCTCGTCGCTCGCGGCGTCGAACTGCTCGAGGAGCTTGCGCTGCTCGTCCGTGAGCCGGCGCGGGACGCGCACGTTGACGAGCACGCGGTGGTCGCCGCGCCCGAAGCCCTGAAGCACCGGCATGCCCTTGCCGCGGAGCACGCGCACCTCGCCGGGCTGCACGCCGGCCGGGAGCTCGAGCTCGACGCCGCCGTCGAGCGTCTCGACGTTGAGCGTCGCGCCGAGAGC
>DASZBP010000006.1:0-7443 GCA_035943915.1 Gaiellaceae bacterium
TATCTCGAGCTCGCGGCTGCAGGCGGGTTCGCCGTCGTCGACGGGACGCAGTCCGCCGAGGACGTCCGCGTGAACGTGACCAGCCTGGTGTGGTCCGCTTACGCCGGCGGCCGCGCCCGCCGCTGACCGGGCGACAGGACGACCGCGAGAGCATCCATGCGACCGCGCACGTGCTCCCGCGAACGGAGCACGGCCAGCGGCAGACGAACTGCCTCGTGAAGCGCATAGGCCGCGCGAAACGCGGCCGAGCGGCGAGCCGACTCGTGGATGCTCGCGTACAGGAGCCGCGCGGCCATCTTCGTCCGCTCCTGCCTCGCGGCCGGAGCGGACTGCCCGCCCGCGTGCACGGCGGTCACGGCCGCATCGAAGCGCACGCGGTACCCCGCTCCGCGCAGCCGAACGCAGATGTCGGTGTCCTCGCTGTACAGGAAGAACCGCTCGTCGAAGCCGCCGATCTGCTCGAACGCCGTGCGTCTCACACACAGCGCAGCGCCGCTAAGCCACTCGACCTCGGCACCGTGCCCGGGGTCGCGTATGAGCTCGGTCGCCCACTGGGCCCGCGGGACGAGTCGATGCACGAGCATCGCCTCGCCGAACGCCGACCGCAGACGCGGCGTACGCCGCGCCGACGAGTGGACCGAGCCGTCGGCCCCCACGATCCGCGGCCCGACCGCGCCGAGCGCGGGGTCGCGGGCGAGCGACTCGGCAAGGCTGAGCGCTTGCTCGGGCGCGAGCTGCGCGTCCGGGTTGAGGAAGAGGATGGCCGGGGCCGAGCCACACCGCGCGCCGGCGTTGCAGCCGGCCCCGAAGCCTGCATTGCGGCCCGTCTCGACCACGGTGAGCCGGAGGTCCTTCACCGTCGCGGGCGACGACTCCGGGCACAGGTTGTCGACCACGAAGACGCGGATCCGCTCGTCGCCGCACAGCGGCGCCACGCAGGCACGAAGGTGCTCCGCGCTGCGGTACGCAACCACGACGACGTCGAGCCGCATGGCAGTTGATGCAATCAGCGCCCGTGGTGGCCGGAACCCCGCGAACGCAAGGGTTTCGACCGCCCGAACGTCGAGGCCCGGCGCGGCGTCACCGCACTACGCTCGACCCATGGCGCCGATCAAGCTCGCCGTGGTGGCCGACGCCCTGCTGGTGGAGATGGGCGGCGTCCCGCGCTCGATCATCGGGATAACCCGCGAGCTGGCCGCGCTCGACCCGGAGCGCATCGAGGTGACCGTCGTCGCTGCACGACGCCCCGACTCGGTGAACGGGCTCGCGTTCCGCAGGTCGCGCGCCCCGCGGGTGCCGCGTCTCCCGAACGCGATGTTCGCAGTCCAGCGTCCGTTCGTCCTTCGCGACTACGACGTGGTGCACTACATGGACAGCCGTCCGCCGGTGACCTTCCCCCTCGGTGCACGCCTGAACGCCGTCACGCAGCACGGGTTCGCGCCGCTGATGTTCTCGGCCGACTACGTCTCGCGCCGCGACCGTGTGGTCAACGAGGTGTTGATCCGTCTTGCTGCGTCGGCGACGCTTACGTTCACGGCATCCGAGTCTGAGCGCGACGAGCTTCTCGCTCGCGTGCCGCTCGACCCCGAGTCGGTCGTCGCCGTGCACCACGGCGTCGACCACGACCGCTTCTTTCCGGCCGCCGACCCTGGTGCGACGAGCGCAGCCGTCAAGGCGCGGCTCGGCGTCTCGGGCCGGTACGTCCTCTACGTGTCGAACCACCAGCGCAAGAAGAACACGGAGGGGCTGGTGGAGGCGTTCGCGGAGATCGCACGGGACGATCCGACGACGAGCCTCGTCCTCACCGGGCGGGGTGGCCGCAGCTTCCATCTCGTCGAAGAGCTGATCCAGCGCCACGGCCTGGAAGAACGCGTCCGCGTGCTCGGCCATGTGCCCGACGAGGACCTGCCCGATCTGTACCGCGCCGCCGCCGCATTCGCACTCCCGTCCCTCCACGAGGGCTTCGGCATCCCGGTGCTCGAGGCGATGGCCTGCGGGACACCCGTGCTGGCCGCCTCGGTGTACGCGCTGCCGGAGGTGTGCGGCAACGCGGCCGAGCTCGTCGACCCGTATCGCCCCGCCGCGATCGCCGAGGGGCTACGGCGGATCCTGGACGATGCCGGCCGCGCCGAGGAGCTGCGAACAGCAGGTCTCGAGCGCGCCGCGCAATTCACGTGGCGCCGCTCGGCTGAGAAGCATCTTGCCGCCTACGAGGCGGCGCTGACGCGGCTCGCCGTGCGCAAGGGCGGCCGCCGGCTCGCGGCGTAGCGCAGCGCGGCGACGCCGAGGCTCCATTCCGCGACGATCATCCAGGGCAGCAGGCGGAGGAACAGACGGCGCGCGGCGGCGTCCTTGCGCAGTCGCATGTACATCCGCGGCAGCCGGGCGAGCAGGAAGAAATGGACGGGCACCCGCGTGAGCATGCGCTTGTAGCGCCCTTCACGCTGCACAGGCCCGCAGCGCGCCATCCCGTATACCAGGCGACGGTGCCAGGTCCGCACCTGCGCGAAGGTGTCGCGGTACTCCTCGTGCCGTGCTGCGAACCGCGGGTCGAACACGAGCGTGACGCCGCACGAGAGGAGGTCGGCCGCGAAGAGGCCGTCCTCGCCACCGAAGGTGACGTCCCAGCGCACGGGCAGCTCGCGCGGCACGACCAGGCAGAACGACGGAAGGGTCCGTGCCGGGCGCGGCGACCCCGTGGCCAGCCAGGGCGTTCCGACCTGCAGTTGCGCAACCCACGACCATGCGTTGCGGCCGACGAGACCGCGCGCGCAGCCGACCGCCGAGCCGGCGAACTCGTCCGTCGCGCGCGCGACGCCTTGACGCCAGCCTGGCTCGACGATCGCATCTGCGTCGAGGAAGACGACATGCGGGCGGGTCGCCGCGTTCCAGCCGAGGTTGCGCGCGTTCCCGACCGAGCCGCTCGTGCCGGTCGGTATGACGCAAGCGCCCAGGCTCTGCGCGAGCGACGCGGTGTCATCGGTCGAGCCGTCGTCGACGACGAACAGCTCGTCGTCCGGCCAGAGCTCGTCCTGCAGGTGCCGGAGGCTCATGCCGATCGTCCGGCCCGCGTTGTGCGCGGGGATCACGACGCTGATCGCGCTGCTCACCGGCGGCGCCGCCTCGGTAGGCCGCTGGACTTCCAGTGGTTCCCGGCGACGAGCGGCGAGACCGCGTTCGGCGTCACATGCGGAGGGACGCGTGAGGTGAACACCCCGTTCGTCGCGCCGGACGACTCGGACGAGCCGACGAAGATCGAGTAATTGTGCGAGACGGCGCGGCAGTTCACGCAGCGGATTCCGGTCGGTGTGCCGCGACGGCCCTTGCCCGTGTTGATGAACATGAACGAGTTCGCGCAGCCCGTGCTCGTGACGTCGTTGAAGACGACGCTCGTCCCCCCCATCGCCTGAATCGCGTCCTGGTGCTTGCGTGGCCCGGCGCGTCCGCAGTTGATGACGCCGCTCAGCACGCGCAGGTCGCGTGCACCCGCGTGGACCTTCACCCCGTCACCGCCGGGCCCGAGCCCCGCCCCGTCGCCGAGGATCTCGAGACGGCGGATCGTCCCCGTGCAGCCCGGACCGATGTGCACCGCATCACGGGTGGTGTCGTCGAGCTGGACACGTACGAGATCGAGATCGACGGGCGTGCTGCAGCTCCACGTGTTGTGTACGGCGATCACCGAGCCGGTGAGCACCCCTCCGACGACGCGCGACGAGCCAGAACGCAGCGACGAGCCGGAGTGGCCGCACCCCGCGGCCGTCAACAAGAGAACCGCCAACACGGCGGCACGACAAAACCCGCTGCGCCGTGTACGACCCATCGCCCCGAGGGTATGGATGCCGTCCGCGACGCGACCTGACTCGCGGGCGGGAGACCACTATCCGATCCGCCAGGGTCCCGGAAGCCCCCGTGCGAGATCGTCTACAGCGTGGCGAACGACCTCACCCGGGGCCCGATCTTCGTCGTCGGGCCTTCGCGCTCGGGGACGAGCATGGTGCGCGAGATGCTGAACCGCAACGACGCGGTGTGGATCACGCGCGAGACGCATTACTTCGACGACCTTCGGCAGCGCAGGGCCGGCCGGGACGAGATCGAGGCGTACTTCGCCCGGATCGGAACGGCCGCGTACGGCGCCTCGACGGATGGCGCCGACCGACAGCGCGAGTCCCTGCGGCTCCGCGTGGCCGCGACAGCGCTCGGAGGCACGCCCGACGCCTACTTCGAGTCCTTCTGCCGCCTGCGCGCGCAGGACCAGGGACGGCCCAACTGGGGCGAGAAGACACCTCGGCATGTCATGCAGGTCGCGACGATGCTCGAGCTCTATCCGGACGCGAAGGTCGTGTGCCTGGTGCGCGATCCGCGCGCGGTGGTCGCGTCGTACCGCGACTGGACGCGCCGCGCCGCACTGAGCCCCGATCGCGACTCCGTCTTCGCGGCGGACCGTTCGCGTGCGCGAAGCTCGTACGGGCTGTTGCTCAGCAGCCTGATGTGCGCAGCGTCGTTGCGCGCCGGCACGCGCGCGCTGCGCGAGTTCGGGCCGGACCGGGTTCGCCTTCTTCGTTTCGAGGACCTGGTGCACGCGCCGCGGGAAACGCTCGTCGACCTGTGCGACTGGCTCGGTCTCCCGTTCGCGGAGGCGATGATCGACGTGCCGCTCGTGCAGAGCTCGTACGACGGCGCGGTGCGCCAGGGTGTGTCGACCGAGCCGGTCAACCGCTGGCGCACGAAGCTGTCGAAGCAAGAGATCGCTGTCGTCGAGCTTGCGTGCTCACGCGTGATGCACGAGCTCGCATACGACCGGGTGTCCGAGGGTCACGCATGGCGGGCGGTCGTCACCGCCGCGGTCTCGCTGCCGGGGGACGTGGTACGCGCTGCGCGGGTGAACCGGACGCGCATCTCGAAGCCGATCTCCTACGCGTGGCGGCGGCTGTCGCTCTCGCTCGGCTCCCGCTGAGCCGCACTCGCGGCGACGCTGCGAGTCAGCTCGTCGACCTCGTCCCGGCCGCGCAGCACGATCACCTTGGTGCCCGGGCGGTGCGCTGACACGAGCGCGGCGATCGTCGGCCGGCCCGAGCGGTGGTAGTCGAGGAGCAGGCGGACGAGGCGGAGATTCGGACGCTCGACGAGCCCGTCCGGAAGGTCGGGCCTCGAGGCGCGTGACAGCCGGCGCCGCACGACCCGCCACGCCGAGGCGAGGACCGGGAAGTCGAGGAAGATCACCGTGTCGCACGCCGCGAGCCTGCGGTCGAGCGTGGCCTCGAAGTTGCCGTCGACGATCCACGCCGGCTCCGCCAGGTGGGCGTCGAGCTCGCGCAGCCAGTCGCCGCGTGGCTTGAGCGCCCAGCCGGCCTGCCAGCGCGACGCGTCGAGGTGATGCACCGGGAAGCCCAAGTGCGCGCCGAGCCGCGCGGCGAGCGTGGACTTGCCCGCGCCGTACGTCCCGACGATGACGATTCGTGAGCCGAGCGCGTGCGTCACTTGTGCTCGGCCGCGGCGAGGCCGTGCACCGCTTCGTTCGGGTCGTCGCTCAACGTCACCGTCCGCTCGATTCGTCCCGAGCCAAGGTCGACGAGGTGGATTGCGGCGGGAGCGGTGCCGAGCAGCGCCCTCCCGTCCCCGAGCGGCTCGAGGCCGCGGAGCCACTGGCCCGGCATCGGGAACGAGCGCTGCTCAACGCCCGACGTCGCGTCGTAAAGACGGAGGGTGTTGCAGCTCGAGTCGTTGACGGCCACGGTCTCGTCGTCGACGAACTGACCGTTGTGCGTTGGGACGGTGCCGCCGGCGAGGCGCGCGAGCACCTGGGGAGTCGGCGACCCGTTCAACCTGACGACGCAGCTCTCACCCGTGGCGCGCGCGAGGCGGTGCGCGGCGCGATCCTTGATCGTGCGGCGCCTCTGAAGCAGGCCCAGGTGGACGACCAGCGCGCCGTTGCGGCGGGTGACGCCGTTCACGTGGCAGTGGTTCAGGCGCGCGGGTGTCGTCTCGTCGCTCAGCGTGCCGGCCCGCGGCGGCAACCCGAGCGCGCGACCGGATTCCGCATGCGGGTCCCAGGCAACGGTCACGGTCCCGTCCGGCTCGATCCGCAGCACCGCGTCGATCGCGGTTGCCGCGGCCCACAGGGCCGATCCGTCCCAGTCGATCTCGTGCAGGCCCGCGAAGAGGGGCGACTTCATCTGCTCCGCCGGCTGCCAGTCGTCGTCGTACGCGACGAGCGTGTCGTACGCCGCGACGACGACGCCGGACGGCGTGAACGCAACGCCACGGCCGCCGCGGACGCCGCCCCGTGGATTCGCCTCGGACGACGGCGCCACCGGTGACGGCGACGCGATGCGCGACTCGACACGTCCGCTGTCGAAATCGACGTCGTAGATCCACCCCGTCGCCTGCCGGCCGAACACCGACTCCCGGACGACCGTGCTCGCGACGACCCTCATGCTGCTCCACGTCCCGCCGCCGAACGAACCGCGATCCATCTCCGCCGGAGCATTGCCCGCTCCTCGCCGCGGACCGCGACGAGAACGACCAGCTGGAGGTAGGCGACGAACAGCACCGTCCCGACGACCGCGACCTCGAGGAAGTTCGAACCCCACGAGGGTACGTGCACGAGGAACGCGGCAAGTGCTGCTGCCCCGCCGGCCGCTGCGAAGGTCCGCAGCGAGTCGCTCCTGAACGGCCACAGGCCGAGCATCACGCGCAGCTCGACGAGCTTGATGGCGTTCACGAGCGTCAGGGCGCCGGCCGTCGAGCAGGCTGCGCCGGTCAGTCCGTAGCGCGGGATCAGCACGAGGCATCCCGCCACGTTCAGGACTGCGACGAGCGCGTTGTTCATCAGGTTCACGTACGGCCGGCCCGACATGTTGATCACCTGGCCGAGCGGCCCGGCCGCCGTGTTCACCAGTTGGCCGACTGCGAGCACGGTCAGCGCCGTCGCGCCCACCGCGTAGCGCCCGCCGAACATGCGCAGCAGGGGCGCGGCCGCGACCGCGAGAGCGGCGAAGAACGGCAGCGAGACGACGGTGTTCCAGTACGTGACTCGCTTGAGCATCGCCGAGAGGCTCGCGTGGGCACCGCGCGCGTCGGCCGCGGCGATGCGCGGCGCGAACATCTGCCCGATCGCCGTGGAGATGAGCATCGCGGGCGTCACGAGACGGCCCGCGACCGTGTACACACCGACCTGGGCGGCGCTGCCGAAGCGTGCGAGGAACAGCGTGTCCGTCCAGAGGATCGTGAAGAAGAGCATCCCGGACAGCGTCTGGGGCAGCGAGAACCGCAGCATGGCCGCGGTGCGCCAGGTGTCGCGGCACAGTCGGACGACGTGTGGGTGGATCCGCGCGAGGGCTGCGACCGACACGACACAGGTGATCCATGCAGTCGCGGTGGCGGCAACGGCGAGCCCGCGCACTCCCAGGCCGATGGAGACAAGGGCGATCGCGAGCACGACAT
>DASZBP010000007.1:0-3013 GCA_035943915.1 Gaiellaceae bacterium
CGGCGCGTGCCGATCGCGACCCGGGTGCGGTAACGAAGCCGTCCGTGGTCGTAGACGGAAAGCGTGCGGCTCGACAGGTCGACGACGACTTTTTTATAGATCGGCACCGTGTCCACGAACTCGGCTCGGACCCACCCGTAACGACCGTTTGGCCGGCCGGGCGCTGAGACCTTCAGCCAGAGCCGTCCGGCTTTGTCTCGTTGTTCGCCGACTGCGAGCAGGACGGTTGGCAGGTAGTCGGCGCGAAACTGGTGAAACGTCGTGACGCGGTGCGCATTGCTCGACGGAGCCGAGCGCGCAACGAGCAGCGAGGAGCTGATGAGGCCGATCCGCGGGTAGTAGGTCGGCCGCGACCGAGCTGGCGCCGAAGAGGGTGCGGCGGCGGCTGTCGGCACGATCGCGGCCATCACGACCAGCAGATACGGCACAAGGCGAAGGGCGCTGCTGATCGGCGTTCTGTGTGTCCGTCTTTGCTGTTGCATTTCTTCTCTCCTGTCCGAGAGGTAGGGGGCTCGAAGGCCCCCTACCTCTTGTCCGCTTTAGCCGGTGAGCTGACTTCCCGACTGCGCTCCGGTGACGCCGATCCGCTTGATGATCTTGCCTCCGGCACCGCGCAGCGTGATGATTCCCTTCTTCCGCGGCTTGACCTTGACCTTGGCCTTTCCGTGGGCGTCGGACGTGGTCCGGCCTTTCGTGCCGGCGCCGCTCGAGGTCACAACCGTGTGCGGCGCCGTCTGCACGTCGATCGTGCTCGGGGAGCCCGGGCTTGACGAGCCGGGCGAATTGCCCGGTTGCGAACCAGGACCGCTACCGCCGGTGACCGTTCCGCCGCCTCCGGGCAGAGCCGTCGGGCAGCCGCCGTTGGGGGCGGCCAGGATGTTGCCGGCCTGATTCAGATAGGCGCCCAACTGGGAGACAGCAACCGTCAGCGTCGCGTAGGGCGTCTTCGCATTCCCGGTCAAACGGCAGATAGTCGCGAAGCCGCTTGGCACCGGGCCGGGGTTGCCGTTCACATCTCCCGCGGTCGGGCAGGCACCAACGTACGAGCCTGGTCGACGGTTAAGCGCCGCCTGCAGATCTGACAGAGCAACCGTCAGCTGGGCATACCGCGGAGCCGACAACGAGCCCGTGAGCGAGCAGAGCGTCACGAAGCCGTTCGGCAAAGGACCAGGCGAGCCTGCCGGAGATCCAGCAGCGGGGCAGCTGCCGACGAACGAGCCAGGGTTCTGGTTCAAGTACGCGGCCAGATCCTTGACCGCGACCTTCGCCAGGGCGTAGTTCGGAACTGATGCCGACCCCGTTACGCGACAAACCGTGACCGCACCATTCACCGGGCCGGTCCCTCCCTGCGTGCCACCCGAACCGCCGCCGCCAGTTGGGCAGGCGCCCTGGAACGAGCCAGCGTGCTGGTTCAGGAACGCTTGCAACTGATCGAGCGCGACCTGAACCTCGGCATAGTGGGTCACCCCGCCGACGACCGTCACCTGGCAGACATCCACCGTTGCGACCGGCGGCGTCGACCCGCCGCCCCCGCTAGAAGGGCAGCTGCCGACGAACGAGCCGGGGAACTCGTTCAAATATGCGGCAACCTGATCCGCACGGACCTGTACCTGGGCGTAGTTCGGCGCCGAGGCCGATCCGGTCACCTGACAAACGGTCACCGCGGCACTGGGAAGCCCTGCCCTCGACGAGGCCGGAAGAGCCAACACCGCAACGCCGAGCGCCGCAAGGACCGCGACCACCGAAACGGCGACAAACTGCCGACGTCCCCAATCAACACGTCGCATGACTGACCCCCAATTTCGATAGTCCTGATAGGACCCTCGATATCGACGACTAGGCCATTCGGCCCAGCCCCCGAAAGGGGTATTTGCAACCCGAACGCACGCTCAGTGAACCGAGTTTGAGCGCGCCAGTTAAGCGTCCGCGGCGAGACTCATGGCGACTCGCCATGAATGAAAGACCCGTAGTGATCGCTTAGCGGCCGAAGCGTCCGCGGCCGAAGGAGCCGAGCACAAGAAGGATCAAGATCACGACAATGATCTGACAAGGATTGACATCGAGCGCAGCCTTCGGACGAGAAAGCGATGTCGGCGCGCACTCTGCCGTCCGTGCTCTGTCCTTCCAGTCAGCCGCGACCTTCTAAGCTTCTGACTTCAGCCTCGCGCTTGCGACCGACAAGATCGCAGCCTGCGCGGTGTTCGCTCTGTCGCCGCATGTCGCCCAATTTTGGCTCGAACGTCTTCCCTGGGATCGTAAAGACCTTCCGGGGAGACAAAAGGCGTCGAGACTAGACGGCTGTTGGGGCGCGCGTACTGCGATTGCCACGCCACGCCCGATGGGCGAGCCACGCAGAAAGACCAAGGATTGCGATGCCGTCGAGCGCGTGCAGACCCGCAACCCAGGGATGCCTCGGCAGCGAGAAGAGGTGTTGCAGGATCTCCGCCATAAAGGCGAGCAAGAACGTGATCCCGATCAACCTCTTGTCCCGCCAGTAGGCAAGCGCCGCGATGAACGCAAGCACCGCGAGAAGCCCGATGATCTCTCCGAGCACACGGTGCGGATCGAAGCTCTTCTGATTGTCGAGCTTCACGCGCCCGTGAACACCGAACGCACCTCTACCGGCGAGGTAAATCTGCACGACGCAGGCCGCCGCGATCAGCGCAACCAGGAAACGCCAGACTTGGTATGCAACCTTCTGCACGAGGCCGCAACGTACTCGCTCCATCGACGAGCTGCAACCCTCGGGTCATGCTTGCTCTGCTGAGACCACCGGCGGACCCTCGTTCACCCGTTCTACGCTGCCGCAGCGATCTCGGGACGCGGGCGCTCTGCGCCACAGCTCAGAGCGCTCGGGGCAGTCGCTAGCGGATGATCACGTGAGGCGGGACGTTCACGAGGACGGCGACATATCACGCGCGGTCTTCCGCGAATTCAATCGAGATTCGCGGAGCATCCTCGCGACCTGGGAGATGAGCAACAACGCGCCGGCAACGACGAGGCAGACGAACAG
>DASZBP010000008.1:0-5003 GCA_035943915.1 Gaiellaceae bacterium
AGACAACCAGCGGATCAAGGAGATCAGCGAAAGGACCAATAGATCGCTGGCGAGAATTCGCGCTCTCCGTGACCGGGCTGTAGAGAAGTTTTTGGTTTAGACCCCGGCAAGGTTTAGACCCCGGCAAACCGAGACGACAACGCGTAGGCAGTGCTTGACACTGCCTATAAGTGACCGCGTATACACATCAGCGCAGGCTGTTGACGGTTCAGGAAGTTGCTGCTCGAACGGGGCAGAGCATCGACACGATTCGCCGCAAGATCCGGACGGGTGAGATTCCCGCGGTTCAGCTCGGCGGCAAAGGCTTCCCGATCCGCGTCGACGCCGAAGAGCTTGACGCCTGGATGTACGAGGAGTCGGCGTGACGGTGCGTGTTCTTGACGGGCCGCCGGAGGGGATCCGTGTGCCGTCCGGGCGCGATGGACACTCGCGCGCGCTACGCGCTGCAGGCCTGGACCGGGTCGAGATCCGTGAAACAGGCGACAAGCTCACGTTCACCGGACACGCCGCCGTCTTCAACCGGCTGTCCGACGACCTCGGCGGCTTCAAAGAACGCATCCTGCCCGGTGCGTTCGGGCCGGTGCTGAACACCAACCCGGACGTTCGGTTTTTGAGCTTGGACCACGGCGGCCTGCCGTTGGCGCGGACGTCGTCGGGGACGATGGAGCTGCGCGAAGACCCAACAGGGTTGAGCGTCGTCGCCGAGTTGGCGCCGATTCAGGCGTCACGCGACCTGAAAGTTCTGATTCAGCGCAAGGATCTGTCGCAGATGTCGTTCGGGTTCTCGATGGGCGACACCGGCCAGGAAACATGGACGGAAGAGGACGGCCAGCTAGTCCGGACGATCTCACAGTTCGGCCGGCTGTTCGACGTGTCGCCGGTCACTTTTCCTGCGTATCAGCAGACGGATGCGTCGATGCGGGCACTCGCGCTGGCCGAGGCGAAACGGTTCCCGCGCTTGGCGCAGCGGCGGCTGCGACTGCTCGAGCTGCAGCCCTCTTTGCGGCGGTCGGCATGACGGTCTTCAACAAGGTCGAGCTGGCCGTTGTCACCGACCTGGCGGCGGAGGGGTCGCAGGAGGCGCGCGACAGGCTGTTCGGGTTGTTGTTCAAGTTGGCTGAGCTAATCGCGATCGCGACCGACGACTCGCCAAGGTCGGTGCTCGAGCAGGCGTTCTGCGCCGCCCCCCTTACGGATGCCTGGTTGGAGGCAACCAATGGCGTCACCCTCTTCGACCCGAGAAAGCGAGCCAACAGATGAGCCCCCGCGTCACCGTCAACAACACAGTTAAGAGCCGATCGAATTCGAGTTTCGCCGAGTTCCGGGAGCAAAGGCTCCGGACCGGAGCCTCGGCCGTGCCGCCGCAGCGGCCGGCCAGGAGCGCCTGGTGGAAGTTCGCAACGAACGAGACCCTGTCAGAGCTCGAGCACCGAACACTTTCAAAGGGCAGCAACACGGCCGGCGGCTACCTCGTGCCGCAAGACTTCGAGGATCAGGTGGTGGCGGTCGCACGCGACCGCGGCACGATCGCGAAACTCGCGAAAGAAATCGTCACGACCGAAGGGCGCACGTTGCCGCTCCCGGAAGTCGTCACGCACGGTGCGGGGGCGTGGACGTCCGAGAACGCCTCCGCGGCACTAACCGATGACGTGTTCGGGGTCCTCGCGCTCGGCGCGTACAAGGCCGAGACGATGTCGCTTGTCTCCGAAGAGCTGCTGCGCGACGCCGGCATCGACCTTGCCTCCTACATGGCGACAGAGTTCGGCGGCCGCATCGCCGCCCTCGAAGGCACCGCGTTCGTGCTCGGCGACGGCTCCGCCAAACCACAAGGCGCCCTCGCCAACTTCCCGGTGTATACGGCACCGACCGGGAACGCCGCCTCGTTCAGCTACACCGCGATCCTGGCGGCGCTGCATACCGTCTCGCCGCTCTACCGGGAGCAGGGAGGCGCCTGGGTCGGCTCCGACGGGATCCTGCACGCACTCCGCCAGATCGACACGGCCGGCAGCAGCGGCACCGGCTTCCCGATCATCCGCGAACCGCTCACCGCTGGCGATCCGCCGCTGCTTGCCGGCTACCCGTTCTATGTCGACACGAACATGCCGGCACCGGCAGCAGGCGCGCAATCGCTGATGTTCGCCGGATGGCAGGCCGCATATGTCATCCGTCGTGTCGCCGGGATCGCCACACGACGCTACGACGAGCTCTACGCAGGGAACGGCCAGGTTGGCTTCAAACTCATCGAACGCATCGACGGCCGCGTCCTCCTCGCCGCGGTCGGCATCACACTTCAGCACTCCGCAACATGAACGACGGCTGTCGTGTCAGCCGAGTATGTACTTGCAGCCGCGGCCGGGGTCGTTGACCGGTGAGGTGGTGATGGTGTTATGGCCGATGAGTCGGCCGCCGGGGTCACGCAGTGTCCAGGTGAAGACCGCCTTGATTCTGCCCGCGACGCATGGTTCGCTGAACTCGATGTAGCGATTGCCTGTGGGATTTGTCCACGAATGCGACGTTGCGCGGACGAGTCGCCACGTGCGACTGGCGGGAGTTAAACGGTAAAGGCGAGCTGCGAGGATAAGGGTGCCTGGTCTGCCGGCGCAGTCGGCATTTTCACCGCCCGTCTCGTAACCAACGTGCAAGCCGACATACAGGTTGTAGTGCCAGCGACAAGGAAAACCGCTACTCGCAGTCGTGCCGTTTCGGGCCGT
Source organism: Gaiellaceae bacterium (assembly GCA_035943915.1). Lineage (GTDB taxonomy): Bacteria > Actinomycetota > Thermoleophilia > Gaiellales > Gaiellaceae > PALSA-600. The sequence continues at coordinate 2,712 of DASZBP010000008.1, forward strand.
GCCCAGGGCAAGGGCCGCGACGGTGAGCGCTGCCAGGAATACTTCCCGCACGCCGACTCTCATACGGCCCTAACCACCTGCCGTGGGAGGTCGCGTCAAGAACTCCGCCTGGCATGACAGCGGGCGAGCCCGTGTGCTGTTAGCAGCTTGGTGTCGGCGTTGGAGCGTTCGGGATTGCATGACGTTGGTGGAAGCCGGTCATTTCCCAGGTGAAGGCGCCGGGGCCACCGGTGATGTGCACTTGGAACGAACGCCAGTATCGAGTGGCGGCGTTGAAGTGGTCTGTTTCGGAGGCTCGCGCCCCGGTTTTGCCCCACGGGTAGGTGGACTGGATCGTTACGGTGCCGCCGCTTCTTTGCATGGGCGCGAAGTGTCCGAAGACCCCGACGAACGGGTAGCCCCAGCCGAATACGCCGGCGCTGCGGGGATTCTTGTGGAAGCAGGCACCGCGTTGGTTGCCGAGTTCTACCCAGACCCCGGTTGCGTTCTCGATGATCGTGAGCGGCGGCAGCCCCGGCGCGCGCGCGCGGTCGACGTAATTGATGGTGCGGCCGTTGCGGAGCGTCGCAATGATCGACTCGCCCGCCTCGCGATAACCGGCAGGCGTCGGCCTGCCGTAGATGTAACGAAACGAGTTCCCGCGACGGTGTAGCTGATGTAGCCGCGGCGAGTCGCTGAGAGGGTTCCGACGTGACGGTAGGCGGCCACCACTTGCCGGTAAAACCCGATCGTCGTCGGATCGCCGGAAGGGGCGCCGTTAGCAAACGCCCATGACGATGCTGCACTGAGAAGCGCCGCGGCGACAACGCCACCCGCTAACCCGACTCGAAGCACAGCGCCGCCTAGCTTACGCTCCGTCGCACTCAAAGAACAAGGCTGGCCTCAATCGACCCCTTGACACGTCTGGCGCGGCGGAAGACGGTCAGGACATGGCTGCAACGCGCCATGGGAGGCGCGTCCGGGCGTTGCGGTCGAACCGCGAGAGAGCTCGCCCGCACGCTAAGCGGCGCAGACAGACGTTGACACGCGACCAAGTCGAGTCGCAATGCGGCCGGGCCTGACACGGGTGCGAGGCCTCCGGCGCGACCCCCGGTACGATGCGACCGATCGATCGCACACGCTTGTTGCGAATCCGCACCGCGACAGCGTACGAACAGTTGCGTTCACCGCCCGCGCGCTTAACGGTACCTTCACGGTACGTTCACCTGATTTTCGCATCGCGCGTGGCGGCGGCAGTGACCTTTCTCGGGTGCTGCGCTCGCTCGTCCATTCACGCGCCGGGGTGATCGCCGCCGTCGGCTGGCTTGCCTTCGTCCTCGCGACGCAGCGTTGGCGACCCTGGAGCGACGGCGTCCGGTTGCAGTACGCCACCGATGTCCGCGCGTACGAGGCGATTGCGCGAGCGGCGCCAGGTTTTCCGTCGATCCGGATCCAGGCACCGCATGCGGACCGATGGGTTCCTGAGTGGGTCGTGGGCGAGGCCCATCGGCTTTTCTCGTTCGAACTCCACACGATGTACTACGCGGCGACGGGGCTCGCGTTGGCACTGGCGATCGCCGCGCTCGTCGCGCTGCTGCGGCAACGCCGGACCGGTTCGGCAGCCACGGCGCTCGTGATCGGCGCATTCGTTGCGAGCGCGTATCCGTTTCGCTACCTCGTCGAGGCGCCGGGGATGCTGACCGATGCGCTGTTCGTCTGCGGCCTCGCGTTCGCGGTCCTGGCCTTCGAGTCCGTGAGCCCGACGCTGCTGGTCGCCGGGCTCGTGATCGCGACGCTCGGCCGGCAGACTGGAGTCCCGCTCCTGCCCGTCGTCGCCGCGGCGGTCCTCACGGACAGGCGCTGGCGCCGGCGTCGGGCGGCGACTGCCGTCCTCGTGGTTGTCCTGCCGCTCCTCGCTTACTTGATTCCGCACGAGACGTCACGTTCGTTTTCGGATAGCAGCGGCAGGGGTTTGGTGGGGATGACCGTGGGCGGCGACTGGGCGCCGCGCGCACTCGTCGAACACGTCGCACGGTGCGCGATCGCCCTCGCGATCCCGGCAGCCCTGCTCGCCGTTGGATGGCTTCGCGGCCGGCGCGCGCCGCTCTGGGGCCCGCTCGCGTTTGGGCTGTGTGTCGTCGCGCAGGCACTCGTCCTAGCGCCCGACTGGTCGCACGCAGAGCCGAGGCTAGCCGGGCTCGCCCTGCCGGCGCTCGTCCTTGCCGCCGCACCCAGCCTCGACGCTGCGCAGCTCGGCATCGGCGAGGCGGCCACCGCCGCGATTGGGATCGCACTCGCGTCGCTCCACCACCT
>DASZBP010000009.1:0-2955 GCA_035943915.1 Gaiellaceae bacterium
CGGTGACGACCAGGCTCGCGGTCGACACGGTGCCGACACCGCCGTCGACGCCGAGGTGGATCGCGCCGCTGACGGGCGATCCCTGCGGCACGACAAACTTCACGCTCGTCGACGAGACGTACGTGATGGAAGTCGCGGCCACCGATCCGACGGAGATCGCGCGCGTCTCAGCCGCCGACCCGAAGCCGGTGCCGGTGACCGTGACGGTGGCCCCGACCGCGGCGCTCGTCGGCTTGAAGCTCGTGATCGACGGCGGCACAAACGTGAACGTCGGTGTGACGACGTCGGGCCCCGCCTCGTGGATCGTGAGCGCGCCGGTCCGCGCGTCACCCGGCACGTTGACCCTGATCGACGTCCCGGTGACCGAGGTCGGCGTCACGCCCGGATGACCGGCGAAGTCGACCGACGTTGCCGACGCGAGCCCCGTCCCGGTGATCGTGACGGTCGTGCCTGCGGCGGCGGTCGCCGGCGCGAGCGACGTGACGATGCCTGCGGGCGCTGCGTGGCACGAGGTCGAGCCATTGTCGGAGAACGTCTGGCCGGGGACCGACACGAACTGCCAGTCATAGGACGCGGCGTGGAGGGTGAGCTCGAGGAGGCCGAACGTCGATGCGTCGCGAACCTCACTGTTCGGCGCCGGCGTGTTGAAGCCCTGGTGGCTCATGCCTCCGGTGCCGACGACGAACTCCCGGATGCCGTTCGGGTCGGCGACGGCGAGAGGGCTCTGCGGTGCGAAGCGCTCGTAATTGTGCTTGTGGGCGCTCAGCACGACGTCGGCGCCGGCCGCGTACAGGTCGTCCCAGAACGCCGAGCTGCCCTGCACGTCGCCGCTCGAGGAGAACCGCGGGTAGTGCCAGTACGCGAGCGTGCAGACGTTCGAGTGGGCGGCCAGGTCGGCCCGAAGCCACTGCTCTTCCAGCGATCCGGCCGAGCAGCCGCCAACCTGCGGGCAGTTCGAGTTGAGCGCGATGAGGTGCCACGATCCGATGTCGTACGAGTAGTAGCCGCGCGCGGCGTCACCGGCTGCAGCCCCGAAGTAGGAGAAGTACCCCGCGCCCGATCCCGTGGCGTCGCAGTCGGTACCGCCCGACGTCAAATACTCGTGGTTGCCCGGGACGGGATAGGTGATCGACTTCACGCGCCCCCAGGACAGGTCGTACACCTGCTTGAACGCAGCCAGTCCGGCGCACTCGTACTGGTCGTCGCCGAGCGGCAGGACTCCGCTGAAGCCGCCTGCAGCGAGCAGGTCGGAGGTGAGGCGTTGCCGGCACGATTTCGACGTCCCCGCGCCGTCGTTGTAGTTGAGGTCGAAGACCGGGTCGCAAGCGATGTCTCCGGCCGCCGCGATGACGGGGTCGCCGGATGCGCGCGTCGAGGACGGGGCAACGGAGGCGAGCACGGCCAGGGCGAGTACGGCGATCGCTGCGTAACCCCAGACGGGACGCAAGATGGTGCGGGCCTGCACCGGTTCACTGTCGCAGCAAGGCGTTCGCGCCACACTCGACCGAAGGCTAGGCCGCCTCAGTCATCCGTACGAGGGATCGCGAGCGGCGCCCTCGGGGCCCGATGCACCGTGAGTGGGACGCTGTCTTCTCGCCTGCATCGCGCTGGCGGCTGCTCTCTTCGCGGGAAGCGATGCGGTCGCGGGCAACGTGGACTGCACGTCCGCCGGCTACGCCTATGCCGGGATCATGGGCGCGGGGGCGGTCGCCGGCATCGAAGCCACGCTCACGTCGACGACCGCACCACGCGTACGTACCGGCCACGTTGCAGGCTGGATCGGCGTCGGCGGGCCGGGCGCAGGCCCGCGTGGCGCCGACGAATGGCTGCAGGCCGGCCTCAGCTCGCTCCTCGGAGGCTCGGTCCGCCTGTACTACGAGCTCGCGACACCCGGCCTCCGACCCCGTTACGTCGATCTCCGGCGGGTCGCGGTCGGTCGCTCCATCCGGATCGGGGTGCTCGAGAACGCCGCGCGCCCATCGTGGTGGCGCGTCTGGGTGAACGGTCGTCCCGCCAGCCCGCCTCTGCATCTCGTTGGCAGCGACCGCCGCCTCGGACCCATCGCGACCGCAGAGAGCTGGCGTCCGCGCACCGCGATCGCGACGTGCAACAGCTTCGAGTACCGCTTCGACCGTGTTCGCGTCGTACGGCAACGTGGCGGGTCGCTGTCGTCGTTCGTGGCGGCTTGGAAGCTGCAGCATGCGCCGTACACCGTCGCGTCACGCGGCGACGGCTTCGTCGCCGCCACCAGCATCCGGTAATCCCTGGCGACCGGCCAGGGATCTCTCGACCTTCCGCTAAGTGACCGGACGCCCGTCGGGGCGAAACTGCGCTGCGATCAATGGCGATGCGGCCGACTGCGAGCCGGCTCCGCATGGGAGGACACTGAGATGAGATCCAAACGGGTCGGCGCGACACTTGCACTGGTGCTCTTCCTCGGCGGAGGCGGCTACGCCGCAGCTGCGTTTGCGTCGGGCGAGAGCTTCTCGCGCCTCGCCCACCAGCTCTCGACGGGCGGAACGGCGCATCCTCACATCACCCCGCAGACCGTATGCACGCAGGTTCACGGCAACACATTTGACTTCACCTTCGGCTACGACAACCACGAGTCGTTCTCGGTTTCCATCCCGGTCGGTGCACAGAACTACTTCGACCCGGCGCCCGCGGATCGTGGGCAGCCGACGACGTTCGCCCCGGGCACGCACACGTTCACCATCACGAACATCCCGGTGAGCGTCCATCTCCACTGGCACCTGATCTCGGACCCGTCCGCGACGAACGTCGTCACCGAGGCCGTCGGCAGCGACAGCTTCGGGACCGTGTGTAACCCCACGACGACGTCCACTTCGACGACGACGACCACGTCAACGACGACGACCACTACCACGCCGACGACCACTACCACGCCGACGACCACTACCACGCCGACGACCACTACCACGCCGACGACCACTA
>DASZBP010000010.1:0-7187 GCA_035943915.1 Gaiellaceae bacterium
ACGGCGATTTGCCCGAGCTGCACGACATGCAGCCGCTCCTCGACGGTCTGCCGCTCTCCGCGGATGCCGAGTTGCTGCGCGAGATTGGAACGGCGCCGCTCCCGCTCACCCAGGCGCTGCACGGTGATTCGCACCTGATGAACTGCATGCGCACGCCGTCGGGTGAGCTGTGGCACGACTTCGAGACGTCGTGCCGCGGTCCGCGCGAGTACGACCTCGCCGCGCTCGTGCATCACGAGCGGATCCACGGCGGCGACGGCCGCTCGGCTCACGCGCTCGATGCGTACGGCGACCATGACGAGGATCTGCTCGAGGCGGCCCTGCCGGTGTACGCCGCGTGGATCTGCGTGTCGTGGATGACCGCGCTGCCGCGCCGGCCGGAGTTGGCGGAGCCGATCGAGTGGCAGCTGGCGTTCCTGCGCGCGGACCGCCGGTAGGCTCCGCCCTCGTGGACTGGTTCGACGAGCTCGCGGAGTTCCTGCGCATCCCCTCGATGAGCGCGGACCCCGCGTACCGCGACGACGTGCTGCGCGCGGGCGAGTGGGTTTGCGCGCGCGTGCGCGAGGCGGGCGGCGAGTGCGAGCTGATCGACTGGCACGGCCAGCCGCTCGCGATCGGCGAAGTGCGCGCGTCCAAGGACGCCGACAGCGCGCCGACCGTCATCTGTTACGGCCATTTCGACGTGCAGCCGCCTGACCCGCTCGAGCTGTGGGAGAGCGACCCCTTCGAGCCCGTCGTGCGCGACGGCTACCTCTACGGACGCGGCGCCGTCGACGACAAGGGCCAGCTCTACATGCTGCTCGCGGCGGCGCGCGAGCTCGCGCAGAAGGGCGAGCTGCCGGTGAACGTGCGCTTCTGCTGCGACGGCGAGGAAGAGACGGGTGGCCATTCGATCGTCGAGTACCTCGAGGCGGACGAGCGTGGCGCCGACGCGGCGATCATCTTCGACAGCGGCATGATCCGCCGCGACGTCCCTGCGTTCGACGTCGCGACGCGCGGGCTCTGTTACTTCCACGTACATCTGCGCTCGGGCGAGCGCGACCTGCACAGCGGCATGTACGGCGGAGCGGCGCTCAACGCGGCGCACGCGCTGATCGCAACGTTAAACGCACTGATCGCGCACGACGGCACGCTCGTCGAGCCTCTGCGCAAGGGCATCGCCGCGCCGACGGAAGAGGAGCTCGCGGGCTGGCGGCAGCTGCCGAAAGGCGCCGACGAGCTGGCGGAGCAGGGCGCGCGCCCGAAAGACACGCGCGCCGAAGAGGACTTCTACCTGCGCACGTTCGCCGAGCCCGCGCTGGACGTGAACGGCATCGTGTCGGGCTCGCCGCACCTGCAGAAGACGGTTCTGCCGGTCGAGGCGCACGCGAACGTCTCGATTCGCCTTGCGCCCGGCCAGAAGCCGGACGAGATCGCGCCCGAAGTCGAGCGGCTGCTGCGCGAGGCAGCGCCTGCAGGCGCGGAGATCGAGATCGAGCGGCTCTCGTCGGCAGACCCGGGCCTCGTTCCGCCGGACGCGAAGGCAGTGCAGCTCGGGCTCGACGCGTTCGAGAAGGCCCTCGGCGTTCGGCCGGCGCTCATCCGCTCGGGCGGCACGCTTCCGATCGTGCCCGCGCTCGCCAACAAGGGCATCCCGACGATCATCACCGGCTTCGGTCTGCCCGACTCGCAGATCCACTCGCCGAACGAGCGGCTCGTCGCCGACTACGTGCCGAAGGGCATCGAAGCGGCACGCGAGCTGCTGCTCGCGTTCGCCGCGCTGTGACCGACGTCCCTGACCGCCGACGGCTCCCGGCCGGCGGAGCCGGCCTCCGCCGACGGCTCGCGCTGCTGAAGGCACGCGGCTCTTCGCGGCCGTACCTCCGTACTGTCCCCTTCGGCCGCGTGCCTTCAGCAGCGCGTCAGGAACGTCGGTGATCGACCTCCACTCGCACGTCTTGCCGGGCCTTGACGACGGGGCGGCGGACATGGACGAGGCGCTCGCGATCTGCCGCGCCGCAGCCGAGGACGGCATCGAAGTGCTCGCGGCAACGCCGCACGTGCGCGCGCACGACTGGCCGACGACCGCCGAGCAGATGGAAGCGGCGTTCGCGGCGCTGTCGGCCGCGGCAGAAGGCATCGTGCGCCTTGTCCCAGGCGGCGAGCTCGACATCGAAGAGCTGAACCGGCCCCTCGAGGAGCTGCGGCGCTTCGCGCTCGCCGGCAACCCGCGCTACCTGCTGGTCGAGACGCCGTACTACGGCTGGCCGCTCGACATGGCCGACCGCTTGTTCGCTCTGCGCGCGGACGGGATCACGCCGGTGCTTGCGCACCCGGAGCGCAATGCCGACGTGCAGATGCGGCCCGAGCTGCTCGAGCCGCTCGTGTCGACGGGGACGCTCACGCAGGTGACGGCCGGCTCGGTCGACGGACGGCTCGGCCGGCGCGCGCACGCATGTGCGATGACGCTGATCGAGAACGGCTGGGCGCACATCGTCGCGAGCGACGGCCATGCGCCGTCGGTGCGCGAGATCGGCATGCGCGCCGCGGCGGATGCCGTCGGCGACGAGGCGCTCGCAGAGTGGCTGACCGTGGGCGTGCCGCGCGCGATCGTCGACGACGCGAGGTTGCCGGAGCGGCCCGAGCCGAAGAAGAAGAGGCGCTTCGGAGTCTTCTAGTCCCACGGCGGCGGGTTGTGCACCCACCTGCCGCCGAGCATCGTCGCGACGACCTGCGCGTCGAGGTCTTCCCACGGGTCGCGGTCGAGCACGACGAGATCCGCGAGCTTGCTGGGCGTAAGGGTGCCGCGGCGGCGCTCGTCGCGGGCCATCCACGCCGGCGTCACGCAGGTCGCCTGGAACGCCTCGTCGACGGTGACGCACTGCTCGCCGTGCCACGCGGAACGGTCGTCGATGGTTCGCCGCACGCCCGCGCGCACTCCGGCCAACGGGTCGAGCTCCTCGACCGGCGCATCGCTGCCGTTGATCAGCACCGTGCCCGCGTCGAGCAGCGACCGCCACGCGTATGCGCCGTCGGTCTTCCCGGCCCAATACTTGTCGGCGAGATCGCGATCCGACGGCGCGTGCGCGAACTGCACCGACGCGGTGACGCCGATCGACGCGAAGCGCGCGACGTCGTCCGGGTGCAGCAGCTGCGCGTGCTCGATGCGGTGACGAAGACCGAGCGGCTCCCACAGCTCGCGCGTCTCCTCGAACGCGTTCAACGCCTCGCGGTTCGCTTTGTCGCCGATCGCGTGAACCGCGACCGGCCAGCCTGCGGCTGCGCCGCGCCGGATGATCTCCGCGAGCTCCTCGCCGCTCGTGATTCGCACGCCGCTGTCGTCGAGCATCCACGCGGTCTGCGAGCCGAGCGTGCCGTCCATGAACGTCTTCAGGTAGCCGACGCGCAGCATCCGCGAGCCGAGCCCGGAGTGAAAGCCGAGCGCGGCGACCGCATCGACCTGGTCGGCGGGGATCGACTGCCAGACGCGCAGCGACAGCTGGCCGCGCTCGTCGAGCTGCTGCCACAGACCGGCTGCACCGAGCCAGCCGTCCTTGTCGTGCACGGCGGTCACGCCGCGCGAGTTTGCAAGCCGAACGCCGACGCGCATCGCTTCGAGGTACTCGTCGTCGGCGACCAGGATGTAGCGCTCCTTGAACTGCCAGCACGCTTCCTCGCGCAGCACGCCGGTCGGCTCACCGTTCGCGTCGCGCTCGACGACGCCGCCGTCGACGTCGAGGTCGCCGCCCGCTTGTGCCAGCGCCGCCGAGTTGAGCCAGAGCGAGTGGTAGTCCTTCGCGATAAACGCGGCCGGTGTGTCGCCGGTGATCGCGTCGAGATCTTCCTTCGTCGGGTCGCGCTGCTCGCTCCAGTCGTCGCTGCGCCAGCCGTAACCGCGAAGCCAGCGGCCGTCGCGCCGTTCGCCGCCGCCGATCCGTTCGAGCGCCTCGGCCAGCGAGCCGCAGCCCTCGAGGCTCACCTGCGTCTGGGCGAGTGCCCACGTCGGGAAGTGCACGTGCGAGTCGTTGAAGCCGGGGAGGACGGTGCGGCCGCCGAGGTCGACGACCTCGGGTGACGCGAGAGCCGTCTCGTGGACGCCTACGCCGCCCGCGATCCACTCGCCCGCGATCGCCAGCGCACGCTGGGTGGGCACCTGCGGGTCGAGCGTCCGGATGAGGCCGTTCTCGAGGATCACGTCCGCAAGAATGTACGTGGTGTTCGACAACGTGACGATGCGCGCTCGCGATCTCGAGGCGAGCCGTCGCTTCTACGCTCTGGCCGCCGCACCCGCGGCGCTCGTGCTCGAAGCTGCTGACGAGCCGACGCAGCGCCTGCACATCGCGTTCGCCGTGCCCGGCCGCGCGGCCGTCGACGCGTGGTGGCGGGCGCTGGTCGACGCCGGCTACACGAGTGACGGTGAGCCCGGCCCTCGGCAGTACAACGAGACGTATTACGGCGCGTTCGTGCTCGACCCCGACGGGAACAGCGTCGAGGCCGTGCACCACGCAGGCAGCGGGCCGAGCGGGATCGACCACCTTTGGCTCCGGACGAGCGATCTGTCGGCGGCGCGCGCGCTTTTCGCGGACGTCCGGGGTGTGGCGGTCCGCCGCGAGACGCCGGAACGCCTGACGTTCGGCTTCGACGACCGCGTCGGCTCGTTCAGCTTCGTCCCGGGTGAGCCTGCGACCCGCAACGTGCGGCTCGGCGCCGTCTGGGTCTAACGGGCGGCGACGAGCAGCAGCGTCATCGCCGCGGTGCCGATGAGCATGGCGCCGAGGGTGAGCGTGAGGATCCGCACAGGAATGACCATGATCCCGGTATCGGCAAATATGCTTCGCGGCATGAGCGTCCTCGACCCACTCACCGACGAGCAGCGGGAGATCCGCGAGCTCGTGCGGACGATCGCGCGGGAGCACATCGCGCCGCGGGCCGCCGAGATCGACAAGTCCGCCGAGTTCCCGTGGGACGTGGTCGAGCTGTTCCGCGAGAACGAGCTGTTCGGGATCATGTACGACGAGGAGCACGGCGGGATCGGCGCGAGTGCGCTGATGACGCTGGTGACGATCGAAGAGCTGTCGAAGGTCTGCGCGACGAGTGGCCTGATCGTCGCGGTGCAGGAGCTCGGCTCGCTCGGGATCAAGCTTGCGGGGAACGCCGACCAGAAGCAGCAGTACCTGCCGAAGCTCGCGTCGGGCGAGTGGCTCGCCGCGTACGCGCTCACGGAGCCCGGCTCCGGCTCGGACAGCGCGGCGATGCGCACGACCGCGCGCCGCGAGGGCGACGAGTACGTGCTGAACGGCGGCAAGCGCTTCATCACGAACGCCGGCGTCGCGGGCGTGTACGTCGTGTTCGCGAAGACCGACGCGGGCGCCGGTCACTCCGGCATCTCGGCGTTCATCGTCGAGGCGGAGTACCCGGGCTTCGAGGTCGGCCGCATCGAGCCGAAGATGGGCATCAAGGGCTCGACGACCGGGGAGATCTTCTTCAACGATTGCCGCGTGCCCGCCGCGAACCTGCTCGGCGCGGAGGGCGAGGGCTTCCGGATCGCGATGCGCATCCTCGACCGCTCGCGTCCCGGCATCGGCGCGCAGGGCCTGGGCCTCGCGCAGGGCGCAACCGACTATGCAGTCGAGTACGCGCGCTCGCGCGAGACGATGGGCCGGCCGATCGCACAGCATCAGCTGATCGCCGGGATGCTCGCCGACATGGAGACGAAGTGCGAGGCAGCGCGCGGGCTGCTCTACAAGGTCGGCGCGATGATCGATGCCGACGAGAGCGAGGGCCTGACGAAGCTTTCGGCGATGGCGAAGCTCTACTGCACGGACGTCGCGATGGACGTCACGACCGACGCGGTGCAGGTGCTCGGCGGCTACGGCTACATCCAGGAGTACCCGGTCGAGCGCATGATGCGCGACGGGAAGATCACGCAGATCTACGAGGGAACGAACCAGATCCAGCGCCTCGTCATCGCCCGTGAGATGCTGAAGGAGAACCGCGCGTTCCTCTACGCCGGCGTGGCGTGATCGATCCCGCCCGCAGCTTCGACCGGGCGGCTGACGAGTACGAGGCAGCGCGACCCGACTATCCGATCGCGCTGCTCGACGCGCTGCCCGTTCCCCCGGACGCCACGGTGCTGGACATCGGCGCCGGCACGGGCAAGCTCACGCGGGTGCTTGCGCGCCGCTACGCGCACGTGATCGCCGTGGAGCCGCTCGACAACATGCGCGCGATCCTCGAGCGCGTCGTGCCCGATGCGGAGTCGCATCCCGGCTCGGCGGACGCAATTCCGCTGCCCGACGCATCCGTCGACGCGGTCTTCGCCGCGCAGGCGTTCCACTGGTTCGCCACGGACGCGGTGGTCGCGGAGATCGCGCGCGTGCTGAAGCCGGGCGGTGTGTTCGCGGACGTGTTCAACGAGAGCGACCACTCGCCGGAGTTCCCCGACGCGTACAAGGCACGGCTCGATGCGCTGTTCGCGCAACCGCGAACAGGCGCGGAGGACGACCAGCGTGTCGCGGTGATCGAGCGTGGCCCGTTCACGCAGATGCGCGTCGACACGGTCGACCACGCACAGGTGCAAGATCGCGACTCGGTGCTCCGCTTCATGCAGTCGATCAGTTACGTCGCGAAGCTGCCCGACGACGAGCGCACCGCGTTGATGCACGAGCTCGGGTCGCTGCTGCCGGAGGGGACGTACTCGTTCCCGATCGTCGCCACGGCCCGCTGGGCCGTCCGCGTGTGACGCTCGAGAGCGGCATTGCAGCGATCGTCGCCGACGCGGAGCGTGCGGCGTGGCCGCCGCACGATCTCGACGCACCGGTGGAGCCCTTCGAACAGCTCGGTCTGTACCTCGGCAGGGCGGGGATGCTGTGGGCGCTGCGCCGCCTCGGCTCGGCGCTCGACGTCCCGATCGACGTGGCGCTCCTGCGCGGCAATGCGAGTCTGCTCATCGGCGAGACCGGCGTCCTGCTCGTCACGCGGGACGACGACGCGCGCCTGCAGACGCTGATCGACGCGAACGCCGAGCACCCGTCGTGGGAGCTGCTGTGGGGATCGCCGGGCACGCTGATCGCAGCCCGCCACGCGGAGCTCGACGCGAGCCGGTCGGCGGAGATCCTGTGGGCGCGCCGACGCTCGGACGGCCTGTGGCAGCAGCGCTGCGTCGGCCGTGACTTCGTCTTGCTGGGCGCCGCGCACGGCTTCGCCGG
>DASZBP010000011.1:0-5876 GCA_035943915.1 Gaiellaceae bacterium
GCTGCAGCCTGCGCGCCAGAAGCTCACGCCGAAGCTGCTCGCACTCCGCATCGCCCTACTGCCGACCACTGTCGCTGCGACCGTCACCGCGCTCGCCGGCGTCGTGCTGCACGCATTCGGCAAAGGCGTCGCAGCCAGCAAGGCCGACACGAAGCCGGCACAGGGACCTGCGTGACCCCGAGCCGCGGGCCCGGCCAGGCGTCGGGCCTCAGGCGCGCCGGGTTCCCGGTGCTCTGGCGGCTCGTCGAGGAACTGCGCCTCGAGCGGTTCGTGGCGCGGCGCGTCATCCCGCGCCTGCGACTCGCGGAGCCCTCCGCGCACGCGTTCGCGCAGGCGCGGGCGCGCCTCGACGGCGAGGCGCGCCGCATCGCCGCGGCCGACGGCCCGGTCGTCGTCGGGCCGTACCTGTCCGAGGTCGGGCTCGAGCTTCTCTACTGGGTTCCGTTCCTGCGCCGCCTCGTCCATGCGTACGGGATCGACCCGCAGCGGCTCGTCGCGGTCTCTCGCGGCGGCGTCGGGAACTGGTACGACGGCATCTGCGGCAGCTACGCCGACGTCTTCGAGGTGATGGGCGAGGACGAGTTCCGCGACGCGCTCGAGGCGGGCTGGGCGGAGCAGGACGGCCAGAAGCAGTTCGAGGTCGGGACACTCGACCGGCACGTCATCGACAAGGCGGGGCTCCGCGACGCCGACGTGCTGCATCCCTCGTCGATGTTCGGGCTGTTCTCGGAGTACTGGCTGCACCGGGTTGCGCTGCCGAGTGTGCTCGAGCACCTGGAGATCGCGCCGTTCACGACTCCAAGCGACCCCGAGCTCGAGGCGCGGCTGCCCGACCGATATGTGGCAGCGCGTTTCTACTTTCGCGAGACGTTCCCCGACACGCCGGAGAGCCGCGCGCTCGCGGCGCGTGTTCTCCGCGAGCTCGCGCAGGACGGACCGGTCGTGCTGCTCGACACCGGCCTCGTGCTCGACGACCACTCCAGCGTGCCGCTTCCGGAAGGCGTCGAGTTGCTGCGCCCGCTCGCGGGTTGCGACCCCGCCGTCAACCTGCACGCGCAGAGCGTGGTGCTCGCGAACGCAGACGCGTTCGTCGGCACGTATGGCGGCCTTTGCTACCTCGCCAACGCGTACGGCGTCCCGTCGTACGCGCTCGTGCAGCCGCCGGCGCGCAAGCTCGGGCTGTCCCACACGCCCGTCGCGCGCCGCCTCGCCGAGGCCGCGGGCACGTCGCTGGCAATCGTTCCGACGACCGCGCTCGACGCGCTCGCCTCATGAAGACGCTCTTCGTCATGTTCCGGCCGAAGTACGTCAACACGTACGAGCCGGCGCTGCGTCTGCTCGCAGAGCGCGGGCACTCGATCCACTTCACGTTCTCCGTCGGCCGCTCGAGCACCGGTCGCAAGCAGTTCGACATCGGCCCGCTCGAGCTCCTTGCCCGCGACTTCCCGCAGCAGGTGACGTGGGACGACGACCCGCCGACGCGCGACCCGCGCGACGGCTGGTTCGGGATCGCGTATGGCATCCGCGTTCTCGGCGACTACGTGCGCTATCTCCACCCCCGCTACGCAGACGCTGTGCTGCTGCGCGAGCGGGTTGCGGAGCGCGTTCGCCGGTTCGCGAAGGCGCGGACGCTCTGGTGGGTGCTGCAACGCGTCTCCGGTGCAGCCGCTTCTGACCGCCTCCTGCGCATCGCGCGCGATCTCGAGCGCGCCGTTCCGCCGAGCGCGCGCATCACCGACTACGTTCGCACTCAGGCGCCCGACGTCGTGCTCGTGACGCCGCTCGTCGACGTCGCATCCGACCAGGCGGAGTTCGTGAAGAGCGCCAATGCGCTCGGCATCCCGTCGGCGATGTGCGTCAACTCGTGGGACAACCTCACGAACAAGGGCGTCATCCGCGTCGATCCGGATGCGGTGATCCTGTGGAACGAGGCGCAGCGCGACGAGGCGGTCGAGCTGCACGGCGTCGACGCCGAACACGTGGTCGTGACCGGCGCGCAGAAGTTCGACGAATGGTTCGCGCGCAGCCCGTCGCGCGATGCGGAGACGTTCAAGCGCGCGATCGGCGTCGACCCGGCGCAGCCGTACATCCTCTACGTCTGCTCGTCGCGGTTCATCGCCGCCGACGAGGACCGGTTCGTCGAGCGCTGGCTCGCGGCAGTGCGCGAGAAGCTCGGCCCGATTGGCGTCGTCCTCCGCCCGCATCCCGAGAACGGCCGGATCTGGCGCGACGCAGACGTGGCGCGGTTCGGGAACGCGGTCGTGTACCCACCTGAAGGCGCCGAGGTGACGGGAGAGGAGCAACGCGCCGACTTCTTCGACTCGCTCGCGCACAGCGCGGCCGTGGTCGGCATCAACACGAGCGCGATGATCGAGGCCGCGATCGTCGGCCGCGGCGTTTACACGATCCTCGCGGGCGAGTTCCGCGGCACGCAGGAAGGCACGCTGCACTTTCGTCACCTACTCCACGAGAACGGCGGCATTCTCCACGTCGCGGGCACGCTCGACGAGCACGTCGCGCAGCTCGCGCAGGGGCTCGCCGAGGGCGAGGGTGATGTTCCCGCGTTCGTCGAGTCGTTCGTCCGGCCGTTCGGGCTGGGGACGGCCGCCGCGCCGATCGTCGCGCAGGCGATCGAGGATCTTGCGACGCAGCCTGCGCGCGGGCTCGTCCGAACGCCGCGCTCCCGGATGCTCCATGCGCTTCTGGCGCCCGTCGCGGCGGCGCAGCGCCGCGGCGCGCAGCCGGACGACGGAGTGATCGGGCTCGGCGACCGAGTGCTCGGCAAGCAGCTCGAGCTCGAGCTGCGCCGGGTGCGGCGCGCCTCGGGACGCATCGTCGTCGGGCCATGGGTCGGCGACACGGCCGAGGAGCTTCTCTACTGGATCCCGTACGTGCGCCGGCTCGCCGACCGGCTCGAGCTCGACCGGTCGAAGCTGGTGGCCGTGTCGCACGGCTCCGTCGCCCCGTGGTACGCGGACATCTGCGGCGACTACGTCGAGCTGGACGAAGACCTACGGCAGCGCGCGTTCACCGGCTGGCGCGCCGAGCGCGAGCAGGTGCGCGTGGAGACGCTCGAGCGGCTTGGAGTCACGGACTCGATCTCGCCGGCGGCGATGCGGCGCCTGTTCAAGAACTTCCGTGCCGGGCGTGCGCCGCTCGAGATCGTGTGGGAGTTCGCCGAGCACCGTCTGATCGGCGATGGTCACGCAGGCTCGGGCGTCGTGCTCGAGGAGGAGCTGGCCGGGCAGCCGCGCGGAACGCAGCTCGAGCTCGTGCGCGAGTGCGGCCTCCTGATTGCGCGCCCGAACGGGCTGGCGGCGCTTGGCGTCGCGGCCGGTGTGACGACCGTCGCGGTCGCGGACGGCGACTGGAACGAGGCGGATGTCGAGCTGATGTCGCACGTCGCGCAGCGGACGGGCGGCGTCACGTTCACGCTGCTCGACCCCGAGCAGCTCGCCTTCCTGCGCAAGCTCGTCTAGCGCAGGCGATCGATCAGCTTCGACCAGCTGCGCTCGCCCTGGGTCTCCATCGCGCGCACGCTGATCTGCTTGAGCGCGAGCGAGTCGGACGGCAGCGTGTCCAGCTGCGCGATGTCGAGCAGGTTGTCCATGTGCACGTACTCCCGCGGCGAGTGCTCGTCGAGATTCGTGATCGTCACGGCGCCGCGCTCCATCGCTGCGGACACCGAGCCGTTGTTGGCGCGCACTCCGTGCTCGAAGAACGCGGCGAAGAACGTCGCCTGGCGGAGGTGGTTGTACACGGCGACGTCGGAGAGGTTGCCGAGGAAGTAGAGCGATCCGGGAAAGATCTCGTGCATCTCCTCGAACACGATGGAGCTGTCGCGGAGCGATGCCATCTCGTGATTCGCCGCGGACACATAGACGGCGTACGAGCGACAGGATGCGTCGAGCAGCTCGCGCAGGCGGCGGAAGTGCTCGGTCTGAACCTTGTGCGCCATGCCGAACGAGAAGATCTCGATCTCGCTCGGCCGGTACAGCCGCTCGTCCAGGATCAGCCCCGGCGACCAGAGGGTGTCGTGACTCGGGTTGAGATGCTCGACCTGTGCGCGGATCTCGTCGTTTCCGCAGTGGACGACCCGTGCGCCGGAGACGATCTGCTCCTCGAGCGGGAGACCCGCCCAGTCGTGCAGGAACACGTCCCACTCCCAGTGCCCCGCGCTGATCGCGGCCGCGACCGCGTCCACGCCCTCGCGCGGCAGCTCGCGCACCTTGAACGAGAGCAGCGGGCAGCTCATCGGGCGGCCGAGCTCGCCGAGGCCGAGCAGCGGCACGCCCAGCCGGTCGGCGAGCAGCTCGTTGAACCGCCCGACACCCGAGCGATACCCGTCGTGATGGTGCGTGACGATCGCGTCAGGCACCAGAGCCCCGCCAGCGCTCGAGGATCGCGGTCGACGAGTCGAGCACGGTGTCGAGGAAGACGACCTCGATGCCGTTGCGCGCGCATGCCTCCTGCTCGTCCTCCGGGAGGCGGCCGCGCCAGTCGCCGCCCTTCGCGAAGACCTTCGGCTTCGCCAGCTCGAGCACCTCCGCCGAAGTGGTCGACGACGCGTGCACGTACGCGATGTCGCGCAGCGCGTCGATCACCGCGACGCGTTGCGCCTGAGGGAGGAGCGGCGCGTGCTTGCGACCTACCCAGTCATCTCCGGACACGTTGCACAGCACCGGATGGCCGAGCTCCGCCGCGGCGCGGAAGTACGCGATGTGGCCGGGGTGCAGCGGGTCGAACCCGCCGTCGACCATGGTCACGCGCCCGTGCAGCTGCGCGAGGCCTGCCGTGTCGACGATCACGCGGAGCAGTGTGCCTGAGGCGTCAATGCAGCTCGATCAGCGCGCGGAACTCGGCGGGCGCGGGAAGACGCTCGAGAACCGCCCACGGCTCGTCGTCTGCGAGTGCTTTCGCGGTGTGCGACCCGGTGGCGACGGCGATCGTCCGAGCGTCGATCGCCTTCCCCGCCTCGATGTCGTGCGGCGTGTCGCCGATCACGTAGCGCACGTCCGCGTCGGGAGCGAGCAGGAGCGCCGCGCGCGCGATGTCGGAGCGCGCACCGGGGCCGATGCAGAACGCGCCGTCGTCGAAGAACTCGGTGAGCCCGTAGTGCTCGAGCTTCGCGCGCGCACCCGCCTCGGTGTTGCCGGTGAGCAGGAAGCTGCGCACGTTCGTCTCCGGGACGAGGTCGCTCAGGATCTCGCGCACTCCGGGGAGCACGCGTCCCTGGCGCCGCGGCAACGCGGCCGGGAGGTGCCCCTCGTACGAGCGGACGAACGCCTCGGTCTGCTGCGCGTCCGCCTGAACCCCGGCGAGCGCGAACACCGCGCCGGCGATCTGATGCTCGGTCAGCCCCGTCGGGAGGCGCTCGCTCATCAGGTCGCGGTCGACGCCGAACACGTCGGCGAGCGCGGCCTCGAGCGCGTGCACGCCGGCGCGGTCCGTGGTCAGGAGCGTCCCGTCGATGTCCCAGTAGAGCGCGATCACGGCGCGAGCGCACCCACGGTCGGCCGCTCGCGCACGCGCTTCGCCGCGTGCTCCAGCGTGTCGGCGATCTGGCGCGCGTTCTCGACGCTGCGGTCCACGAGCAACGGCTTTCCGGGGAAGCAACTGCGCATGACCGCATGCAGGAACATGCGGACACGCTCTGGGTCGGGGCTGAAGCGCAACAGCTCCGGGACTTTCTCGCGGATGTCTGCGAACGACGTGAGGTCGAGCGTGACCCCGGATCCCGCGTAGTACGGGTCTCCCATCGTGAGCACAGGCTTGTCGTACAGCAGCGCCTCGAGGCCGACCGTCGAGCTGATGACCGCGACGCCGGCCGCGCGCTGGATCAGCTCGTGGCTCGACGTGTATGGGTTGACCAGCCG
>DASZBP010000012.1:0-2170 GCA_035943915.1 Gaiellaceae bacterium
CGCCCGCGCGATCATGCGCAAGCACGGCGTCGAGTACGACATGCGAAGGCCCGCGCAATCGGCGATGCGCTCGCGCCGCTCCGCGCCAGTGGGGTCGACACGGCCCTGTACATCCACGAGGACGGTGCAAGTCAAGACGACGCGATCGCGTACGCGATGAAGTGGGGCGCCATGACCGAGCCGCGCGCGAAGCAGAGCGTGCGCTTCGTCACGGATCCGACGTGGCGCGCGTATGTCATCTGCTACTCCGCCGGCGGCGAGCTGGCGCGCGCGTTCCACGGCAACGACCCGGCGAAGTTCAGGCGCCTTCTCAACGAGAACGTGCGCGTCTCCGAGCTACTCTCCGCCCGATGACCGATTACAGCCTGCTGATCGACGGCGAGAGCGTCGAGAGCGACGACCTTCGCGAGCTGAGCGAGCCGGCCTCCGGCGCCGCCCTCGGTCGCGTCGCGCTCGCAGGCGAGGAGCACATCGACCGCGCTGTTGCCGCGGCGCGCACCGCGCTCGACGGTGCCTGGGGCAAGATGCCCGGCACGGAGCGCTCGCGGCTCATGCATGCGCTCGCGGACGCGATGGTCGCAAACCGCAAGGAGCTTGCGGAGCTCGAGAGCCGCAACGTCGGCAAGGCGATCTCGTCGGTGAAGGCCGAGATCGCCGGCGCGACGGAGAACTTCCGCTACTACGCGTCCGCGATCGCGACGATCGCCGGGCGCAGCAACCCGATCGGGGGCTCGCTGCTCTTCTACTCGCAGAAAGAGCCGGTCGGCGTCTGCGGGCAGATCGTCCCGTGGAACTACCCGCTGATGATGGCGACGTGGAAGCTCGCGCCCGCGCTGGCGGCCGGCTGCACGATCGTGCTGAAGCCGGATCCGCAGACGCCGCTCACGGCGCTGCGCGTCGCCGAGCTCGCGCTCGAGGTCGGTTTCCCGCCGGGCGTCATCAACGTCGTCCCCGGCGACGGGCCGACGACCGGCGCGTACCTCGTCAAGCATCCCGGCGTCGACAAGGTCGCGTTCACCGGGTCGACGAAGACGGGCGGGGAGATCATGCGCATGTGCTCCGACCCGATCAAGCGGCTGACGCTCGAGCTCGGCGGCAAGAGCCCGAACCTCGTCTTCGCCGACGCCGACCTCGCGGACGCACTGCCTGCGAGCGCATGGGCGATCTACTACTCGGCCGGACAGTCGTGCGAGGCGCGGTCGCGCCTGCTCGTCGAGAGCTCGATCTACGACGACGTCGTCAACAAGATGACGGACTTCGCAAAGGCCGTGAAGGTCGGCGACCCGCTCGACCCCGAGACGCAGATGGGCTCGCTCATCTCGCAGTCGCATCGCGAGAAGGTGCATGCGTTCGTCGACGGTGCGCGTGACGAAGGCGCAGAGGTCACCGCCGGCGGGGCGATCGGCGACGGGCCGGGCGCGTTCTATCCGCCGACCGTGATCGCGAAGGCGGGCAATCGCATGATGGCCGCGCAGGAGGAGATCTTCGGCCCTGTCGTCACCGTCATCCCGTTCGAGGACGAGAAGGATGCGATCGCGATCGCGAACGACGTGAAGTACGGCCTCATGGCGACGGTCTGGACGGGCGACCCCGCGCGCGGGCATCGCATCGCGTCGAAGATCAAGGCCGGCACGATCGGGATCAACATGCCGTACACCGCGTTCCCCGGCATCCCGTTCGGCGGGTACAAGCAGTCCGGCTTCGGCCGCGAGCTCGCGCTCGAGACGCTCGACCTCTACCTCGAGACGAAGTCGGTCGTGACCTACACCGGGTCCCGGCCGACGAACCCGTTCGGGCTCTGAGCCTCCGGAACCGCTGGGTCGTTCTCGCCGCGGGCACGCTCGCGCAGACGTCGTATTCGGCGATCTGGTACGGCGTCGCCGTCATGGCGCCGGCGCTGCGCGACCGCGATCACCTGTCGCTCGGTGAGACCGGCGTGCTCATCTCGGGCTCGCTGATCGGATCGGTCGTCAGCCTGATCCCGTGGGGGATCGCGGCCGACCGCCTCGGCGAGCGTGTCGTGCTGATGGTCGGGCTGGGGAGCGGCGGCGTCGCGCTGCTGGCCGCGTCGCAGGTGACGAGCTTCGTCGGGCTCGCGCTGTTGCTCGCCGCCGCGGGGATGCTCGGCGCAAGCGTGCAGTCGGCGAGCGGGCGTGCGGTGATGCATTGG
>DASZBP010000013.1:0-3107 GCA_035943915.1 Gaiellaceae bacterium
AACTTCCTCGTGCCGCCCCGCCGGCACCGCAGCTTTCCGCTTGCCGAGCTCTAACCGAAGAACGCGCGGCCGACTTCGTACCAGTCGTCCGGGACTGTTTTGAGCTCGGCGGTTGCTTCCTCGAGCGAGACGGCGATGACGTCGTCGCCGCGCAGCGCGGCCATCTGCCCGAACGCGCCTTCGGCCACCAGGTCTCCGGCCTTCAGGCCGAACCGCGTCGCGAGGACGCGGTCGCGGGCGGTGGGGGAGCCACCGCGCTGGATGTGGCCGAGCACGGTGACGCGCGTCTCGAACCCGGTGCGCTTCTGGATCTCCTCCCCGAGCGTCTCGCCGACGCCGCGCTTCGCGAGGAGCTTGTGGCCGAACTGGTCGACCTCGCCCTTGTCCTCGGCGCCGGGAAGCTCGCAGCCTTCGGAGACGACGACGATCGAGAACAGCTTGCCGCGCGCATGGCGGTGGTTGATCTCGCCGCACACCTCGTCGTAGTCGATCGGCCGCTCGGGAATGAGGATGACGTCGGCCCCGCCGGCGATGCCGCTCATGACGGCGATCCACCCTGCGTGACGGCCCATCACCTCGACGACCATGACGCGGTTGTGCGACTCGGCAGTCGTGTGCAGCCGGTCGATCGCCTCCGTGCAGATCGCGACCGCCGTGTCGAAGCCGAACGTGTAGTCCGTGCCGGAAAGGTCGTTGTCGATCGTCTTCGGAACGCCGACGACCGGTGCCTGGAACTCGGCGAAGAGCTTCGATGCGACGCCGAGCGTGTCCTCGCCGCCGATCGCGACGAGCGCGTCGAGCTCTTCGAACGAGCGCTTCACTGCGTCGATGCCGCCGTCGACCTTGTACGGGTTCGTGCGCGACGTGCCGATGATCGTGCCGCCGCGCGGCAGGATCCCGGAGATCTGCTCGGGGCCGAGCGGTTGGAACTGCCGCTCGACCATCCCGCGCCAGCCGGCGCGTACGCCGATCACTTCGTGGCCGTGCGACCAAGAGCGCCGCGCGACGGCGCGGATCACGGCGTTGAGGCCGGGGCAGTCGCCGCCGCCGGTAAGCACTCCGATGCGCATGGACGCCGAGGCTACCGAGAATCGACGAACAACCCCACCGGATATTCCGGCAGAAGATCCTCGAGGCCGTCCGCTTCCGGGATCGCCTTCGTCGCGCCCAAGCGCAGCGGCACGACGACGAGGAACCGCGCGCCGCGCCGGAACGCGCAGACGTTCGGCCCCGCCTCGATCGGCATGTAGCCGCCGAGGCCATCGCGCACCGCGAGCACGCGCCGGATCAGCTCGAGCTTCCGGTCGCTGCGCTCGGCGAGCAGGCGGCGCCGGAGGCCCCAGTCGACCGGCCGGCGGTTGTCGGGATCGACCAGCGAGAGCGACTCGGTCTCGTCGCCCTGGTAGATGTCGGGCACGCCCGGAACGGTCAGCTTGAGCAGCGTCGTGCCGAGGACGATCGTCTGAGCCGCGTCTGAGCTTGCTCTGACGAACGTCTGAAGCTCTTCGAGCCACTGCTCGTCCGCGTAGCGCTCCGCGACGAAGGCGTGCACACAGGCCTCGTGCTCCTCGTTCGGCTCGAGCCAGTTCGTGTTCACCTTCGCCTCGCGCAGCGCTTTCTCGAGGTACGCGTCGAGGCGCTCGCGCGCGAGCGGCCACGCGCCGACCATCGTCTGGTAAACGAGGTACGACTCGTTTGCGTCGTCGAGCTGCGGCCACGAGTGCACGAGCTCGATCCACTCGTCGCGCAGCCACGTCAGCGCGGTGATGCGCGCACGCACATCCCCGGAGCGCTTCGTGTCATGCGTCTGCGTCGCGAGGAGGTGCAGCGGGAAGCGCAGCTCTCGCTCGATGTTGCCGCGGTGGAAGTCGTCGACCGGCAGTGAGAACCGGCCCGGGTTGCCTCCGACCTCGTTCAGCGCGGTGAGACGCAGGTAGCGGTAGAACGCCGTGTCCTCGACGCCCTTCGCGATCACCGGCCCGGTCGTCTGCTGGAAGCGCGTGACGAACGCCTCGTGGCCCGGCTCGTCGAGCGTGAGGATGCGTGCGACGGATTCGGCGATCGCTGCGTGCGCAATCTCGGCGCGATCCTCGTCGGCGACGATGCCGTCGTGCGGCTCCACGTACGTGCGGTACACGTGGAACGATGCGAGCGCGAGCGCAAGATTCGGCGCGTCGACGTCGAGCTCCTCGTGCAGGCGGCGCAGCTCCGGCTCGAACAGCGTCTCTGCGACCTCGAGCTTCGCCTGGAACGCGATCTCCGCGAACGTGCGTCGCTCGCCCGTCAGCTCCGCGTAGAGCTCGGTGAACGGCTGCTCTGCCTCGGGGTCGACGAAGAGCGCTGTCGAGTCGTTGGCGAACTCGTAGCCGGTCGTGCCCTGCACCGGCCAGTCGCGCAGCCGCTCACCGGCCTCGAGGATCTTCTCGACCCAGACACGATCGACGCCGGCGCGTGCGAGCCGGTCGAAGTACTCGCGCGGGTTCGCGAGCCCGTCGGGATGATCGATCCGCAGGCCGTCCACGAGCCCCTCTGCGACGAGCTCGAGCACCTTCGCGTGCGTCGTCTCGAACACGGCCTCGTCCTCCTGCCGCACGCCCGCGAGCTCGCCGACGTCGAAGAAGCGGCGATGCATCCCGGTCCGTAGGTCGAGGTCGAAGAACGTCTTGCGCAGCTCCTCGTCCGACCAGAACGGGTTCTCGTCGGAGGTCGCCATGTGGTTCGGGACGATGTCGAGCACGACCTTCAGCCCTAAGCTGCACAGCGCGCGAAACTCGTCCTCGCCGCCCAGCTGCTCGGAGATGCGCGTGGGGTCGACGACGTCGTAGCCGTGCTGCGATCCTTCGCGCGCCTGCAGGGAGGGGGAGAGGTAGAGGTGCGACACGCCGAGCTCCTGCAGGTACGGCACGAGCTCACGCGCCGGCGCGAACCCGAAGTCGGGCGTGAGTTGCAAGCGGTAGGTCGCTCTCACGGCAGGCGCATGCTGTTGCGCAGCGCGAGCGCATCGCGGAACCATTGCTCGGCCGGCCGCCATGCGAGCTTCGACTGCTCGAACGTCTCGACGGCCTGCGGGTCGGGGACGTCCTCGCCGGAGAAGGACGCCCACGCTG
>DASZBP010000014.1:0-2061 GCA_035943915.1 Gaiellaceae bacterium
GCAGCATCAGCAGGCGTGGGCGGCCGCGTTCGTGCTGATCGTGTTCGTGCTGGTGACGAGCCTCACGTCGCGGCTGCTGCTCGAGCGCTCGCGCAAGAAGCTCGGCCTCTCGCGGTAACCAGACCGTCACACGAACGTCACACCGCGTCAGCCCACATTCCGCCCGGGTCGCGCTCCAATGGAGTCGTCAGGGAAAGACCCCCAGGGACAAGGAGAAGAACGCACATGAAGAGAGGGCTCGCCCTCATTGCCATTGCTCTCGTCGCACTGTCGGCCGCTGTGTCGGCCGGCGCGAAGAGCAACGACACGACCATCACGGGCGCGGGCAGCACCTTCGTCGCGCCGCTCGTTGCCGCCTGGACGCCGGCCCTCGGCCACGCGTTCGGTTACACCGTCCAGTACAGCGCCGTCGGCTCGGGCGCGGGCATCGCCGCGATCACGAGCAACCAGGTCGACTTCGGCGCCTCGGACGCTCCGCTCAACCAGGCACAGCAGTCCGCGTGCCCCGACTGCATCCAGATCCCGTGGGCGCTGTCGGCCGTCTCCGTCTTCTACAACGTTCCCGGCGCGCCGGTGCACGTTCGGCTCGACGGGGCGACGATCGCCAAGATCTTCCTCGGTCAGATCACGAACTGGAACGATCCTGCGATCGCGAAGCTCAATCCGGGTGGCAACTTCCCGGACCTGAAGATCACGCCAGTCTTCCGCTCGGACGGCTCGGGTACCTCGTACGCCTTCACCGACTACCTGTCGGCGGTCAACGCGAACTGGAAGACCAAGATCGGCGTCTCGACCCAGCCGGCCTTCCCCGCAGGCGCCGGCGCGAAGGGCTCTTCCGGCGTCGCGGGCACCGTGGCCAACACGAAGGGCTCGATCGGCTACGTCGACGTCGCGTACGCGATCAAGAACCATCTGCACTTCGCAGCCGTCAAGAACGCGGCCGGGAAGTTCCTCTACCCGTCGCTCGTGCGGATCCAGGCCGCGGCACTCGCGTTCCCGAACGTGCCGGCGAACAACGAGCTGCACATCGTGAACCCGCCGAAGTCGGCGAAGCTCGCGTACCCGATCAGCACCTACACCTACGTGATCGTCCACAAGAAGAGCTCGCATGCTGCAGAGCTGCGCAAGGTGATCTTCTGGGCGCTCACCCAGGGCCAGCAGTCGCAGTTCGCTGCCAAGCTGACCTTCGCGAAGATGTCGACCGTGAAGAAGGTCCTCGTCGCCGCGGAGAAGACGCTCAAGCAGATCCAGTAGTCGGATCTGCACCCGCTTGAAGAAAAGGGCGCCCTCGGGCGCCCTTTTTCTATTGCGGGAAGATGCAGCGGATGCGCAGGCCGCGTCCGCGGCCGCCGTCTGCCTCGACCTCGCCGCCGGCTGCGGCAACGAGATGCTTCACGATCGCCAGGCCGAGGCCCGTGCCGCGGCTCGTGCGCGCCGCGTCGCCGCGGTAGAAGCGCTCGAAGATCCGCGGCAATGCGCTTTCCGCGACGCCGACACCGTCGTCGGCCGCGGTGAGCACGGCGAAGTCGCCTGCGCGCTCGATCGAAAGCGTGAACGTCGCGCCGTGCCCTGCGTAGCGGATCGAGTTCTCCGCGAGGTTCTCGGCGAGCATGCGCAACATGCGCGGGCGAAGCGGAACATCGACTGTCGGGTCGCCCGACAGGCGCAGCGTGACGCCGGCGCGCGCGGCGGCCGCCTCCTCCTCGGCAAGCACGTCCTCGAGCAGCGGCAGCGCGGTCGTGTGCCCGAGCGAGACGACCTCGCGCCCGCTCTCGAGCTCGGAGAGGAAGAGGATCTCGTCGATCAGCGCGCCGGCGTTCTCGACCTCGGCGCGGGCCTGGTCGATCAGGCCGGCGACGTCCGCATCCGGGAGCTCAGCCGACTCCAGCAGCGCGAGGATCCGCGCGAGCGGCGTCCGGAGCTCATGCGACACGGCGGCGGTGAAGCCGGTGCGCAGGGCGTCGAAACTGCGGTCATACGTCGGATGCTCCATAGCGTCTGCCGGATTGTCACGGTCTTCACCGGGATGGAATGGGCGAGTCACCAGATCGTCACCAGTCT
>DASZBP010000015.1:0-4012 GCA_035943915.1 Gaiellaceae bacterium
GCCCGAGTTGCACGAGGCGCGTGAGAGCATCTGGACGCCCGAGCAGGAGCAGGCCAAGACCGAGCAGAAGATCTGGACACCCGGCAGCTGAACGCATTGAGAAGGAGCGAGAGATGAGCCCGTTGATCCCCATGGTGGTTGAGCAGACGTCGCGCGGCGAGCGCGCGTTCGACATCTACTCGCGTTTGCTGGCCGAGCGCATCGTCTTCCTCGGCACGCCCGTCGACGATCAGATCGCGAACCTGATCATCGCCCAGCTGCTGCATCTCGAGTCCGAGGATCCCGAGAAGGACATTTCGCTCTACATCAACTCGCCGGGCGGCTCGGTCTACGCCGGCCTCGCGATCTACGACACGATGCAGTTCATCAAGCCGGAGATCCAGACCATCTGCTGTGGCATCGCGATGAGCATGGGCTCGCTGCTTCTCGCAGGCGGCGCGAAAGGGAAGCGCATGGCGCTGCCGAACTCACGGATCCTGATCCATCAGGTGTCCGGCGGGTTCCAGGGACAGGGCACCGACATCGAAATCCAGGCTCGCGAGGTCATCGGCCTCAAGCGGCGCCTGGAGGAGATCTATGCCAACCACACGGGTAAAAGCCAGGAAGTGATTTCGCGTGACATGGAGAGAGACTTCTTCATGAGCCCCGAGGAGGCGGTGGAGTACGGCATCATCGACACCGTCATCACGCAACGCGAGGCGACTCGCGCGGCTGCGGCTTAGGCTGCACTAGGCATTTACCCGGTTTCGCGGTAAAAGGAGTCGGAGCATGGCCCGGGCAAGCGAAGGAAACGAACAGCTTCTCTGCAGCTTCTGCGGGAAGTCGCAGCGTCAGGTCAAGAAGCTGATCGCCGGTCCCGGCGTCTACATCTGCGACGAGTGCATCGATCTCTGCAACGAGATCATCGACGAGGAGCTCACGACTCCGAGCACGCTCGACCTCGACAACCTGCCGCGCCCGAAGGAGATCTACTCGTCGCTCAACGACTACGTCGTCTCGCAGGAAGAGGCGAAGCGCACGCTGTCGGTGGCGGTCTACAACCACTACAAGCGTGTGCAGATGGGAACCGAGGACGGCGACGTCGAGCTGCAGAAGTCGAACATCCTGCTGCTCGGCCCGACCGGCTGCGGCAAGACGCATCTCGCGCAGACGCTCGCGCGGATCCTCAACGTCCCGTTCGCCATCGCCGACGCGACGGCGCTGACCGAGGCGGGCTACGTCGGCGAGGACGTCGAGAACATCCTCCTCAAGCTCATCCAGGCCGCCGACTTCGACATCAAGAAGGCGGAGACCGGGATCATCTACATCGACGAGGTCGACAAGATCGCGCGGAAGGCGGACAACCCGTCGATCACGCGCGACGTGTCAGGCGAAGGCGTGCAGCAGGCGCTGCTGAAGATCCTCGAGGGCACAGTCGCCTCCGTTCCGCCGCAGGGCGGCCGCAAGCATCCGCACCAGGAGTTCCTGTCGATCGACACGACGAACATCCTGTTCATCTGCGGCGGTGCGTTCGCCGGGATCGACAAGATCATCGCGAAGCGCATTGGCAAGAACGCCGTCGGCTTCGGCCGCGACATCTCGGCGAAACGTGATGCCGAGAGCGCGGAGCTGCTCGTCGACGTGATGCCGGAGGATCTCCTCAACTTCGGGTTGATCCCGGAGTTCATCGGCCGCCTCCCGGTCGTCAGCGCCGTGCACCAGCTGCGTCGCGAGGACCTCGTCCAGATCCTCACCGAACCCAAGAACGCACTCACCAGCCAGTACCAGCGCTTCTTCAACTACGACAACATCGACCTCGTCTTCACCGACGATGCGCTGTGGTCGATCGCCGACAAGGCGCTGCATCGCGAGACCGGCGCCCGCGGTCTTCGCTCGATCATCGAGAACGCGCTGCTCGACGTCATGTTCGAGCTGCCGTCGCGCAAGGACGTCTCCAAATGCGTGATCACCAAGGAGACGATCGAGAAGGGCCTCAAGCCCACGCTCGTCACGAGCGCAGGCAACGACGCCGAGCTCGAGCCGATCGAAGAATCCGCCTAGAGGATCTGCTCGACGAGCAGGCGGTCGCTGAGGTCGTGCGCGCCCTGGACGCCGAAGTTCGCGCTCGTGATCACCGCGACGAGATCGAGCTCGGGGAAGACGTGCACGCGGCTTCCGCCCATCCCGGTCATGAAGACGGAACGGTGACCGGCGAACTCGCGGATCCACCAGAGATAGCCGTACTCCGTGCGCGCGTCGATGCGCGCGTGCGCCGAGGTGGACTCGCGGATCCACGCGCCCGGGACGGGGCCTTCCCGTCCGGGAAGCGCAAGCCGGCCGAGCGCGAGCAGGTCGCGCGAGCGCAGCTCGAGACCGCCGGCGCATGACGTCTCGCCGCGCGGGGCTCGAGGCCATTCGAACCGGTCGATCCCGAGCGGCGTGAACAGCTCGCGCTGCGCGTGCGCCGTGAGCGGCTCGCCGAGAGCGTGCTCCACGGCTGCCCCGAGCAGCACGACGCCGGCGGTGCAGTAGCTGAATCCCGCCTCGGCGCGGGCAGGCAGCGAGAGCGCGAACTGCACCCAGTCGTCCGACGGGTACATCAGCTCCTCGTTGCCGGGTGAGCTGTCGTCCCAGTCGTCGGCGTCGAGCCGCGACGACATCGTCAGGAGCTCGCGCACGCTCGCTTCGCCCGCGACGGTTCCCGACGCGCGCGGGTAGAGCTCGTCGACGCGCGCGGACGGATCGAGCCCGGCGATGCCGGCGAGCAGGGAGAGGACGGTCTTCGTGCACGAACGCGTGTTGCGGAGGCTCTCCGCGTCCCCGTCCGCATACAGCTCGTCCGTGATGGCACCGCCGCGCTCGACGACGACACTCGTGATCGCCCCGTACGGCGTGAGGTCCATGCGAGCAAGCCTACGAGAGTCCATTTACTCTTCGTCGGATGAAAGTAGGAGACGTCTACGGGCCTTCGAGCTGGATCGACGTGCCGCAGGAGCGCATCAACGCGTTCGCCGATGCGACGGGTGACCAGCAGTGGATCCACGTCGATCCCGAGAAGGCGAAGGACGGGCCGTTCGGCGGCACGATCGGCCACGGCTACCTGACGCTCTCGCTGCTGCCGGTCGCGTCGTACGAAGTCGTGCCGAGGCAGGGTGGGATGGCGATCAACTACGGGTTGAACAAGGTTCGCTTCCCGGCGCCGGTCCCCGTCGGCTCGCGCGTGCGCGCGACGTTCGAGGTGATCGACGTCGACGAGCAGGACTGGGGAGGCCAGGCGACGATGCGCGCAACGGTCGAGCGCGAAGGCGGCGACAAGCCCGTGTGCGTCGCCGAGACCGTCTTCCGCTACTACAAGTGAGCTTCGACCCGCTCACTGCGGAGGCGCTCGCGTTCGTCGACCGTCTTCACCGCGAGCTCAACCCGGAACGCGAGCGGCTGCTCGAGAGGCGGAAGGAGCGCGAGGGCGCCAGGCTGTCGTTCGTGCGCGCGCCGGAGGACTTCACCGTTGCGCCGCCGCCGGCCGACCTCAACGACCGCCGCACGGAGATCACTGGGCCGGTCGAGCGCAAGATGATGATCAACGCGCTCAACTCGGGCGCGAAGGTCTTCATGGCCGACTTCGAGGACGCGAACTCGCCGACGTGGGAAAACGTCGTCGACGGGCAGCGCAACGTGCACGACGCGGTACGGCGCACGATCTCGCTCGACACGGATGCGAAGAGCTATCGCCTGAACGACGAGATCGCGACGCTCGTCATTCGCCCACGCGGCTGGCATCTCCTCGAACGGCATCACACCGTCGACGGCCAGCCGGTCAGCGGATCGCTCTTCGACTTCTGCCTCGTCGTGTTCCACAACGCACGCGAGCAGCTCGAGCGCGGGAGCGGGCCGTACTTCTACCTTCCGAAGCTCGAGTCGCACGAAGAGGCGCGGCTCTGGGCGCGCGCCTTCGCGATCGCGGAGGACGAGCTCGGCCTGCCGCACGGGTCGATCAAGTGCACCGTCCTGATCGAGACGATCCTCGCGGCGTTCG
>DASZBP010000016.1:0-14913 GCA_035943915.1 Gaiellaceae bacterium
GACCCGGGGCAGATGCGGTTCGCGAACGTCGACCGCTGGCCCGACTCGGTGGACGGCTTCGAGGATCTGGCGTTCATGTTCTCGTCGAACCAGCTGAACCACGGGGTCGCATCGCTGCAGTTCGACGAGGCTGCCCTGCTCTTTCGGCTCGGCAAGAACGCCGACGGTCCAGTCGCGGAGATCGGGCGCTTCAAGGGTGGAAGCACCGTCGTGTTTGCAACGGCGGGTGCCGAGCTGTGGTCGTACGACCTGCACGTCGCGCTGCGTGCCGACATGAGCGGCGAGCAGCTCGACCGCGAGCTCGAGGACGCGCTGACGCGTCTCGGCGTCCGCGACCGCGTGCATCTGTTCGTCGGCGACTCGCGCACCGTCGAGCCGCCGCCGGAGCCACTCGCTGTGTTGTTCATCGACGGCGACCATTCTTACGAGGGCGCGAAGGCCGACTTCGACCGCTGGAGCGGGTTCGTGCGCAGCGGTGGGCACGTGCTGTTCCACGACGCCGTCGACAGCGGCGGCTACGGCAACGTGTATCCCGGCGTCACGCGCGCGGTCTCGGAGATCGGCGCAGGTTGGGCGCGGCATCCAGGCGCGGGCTCGATCGCGCACTTCGTCAAGCAGTGAAGCTCCTCGGCGTCGTTCTGAACTGGAACGGCGGGGACGACACGCTCGCCGCGCTCGAGTCGCTGGGCGGCATCGACACGATCTGCGTCGACAACGGCTCGACGGACGGCTCCGACCACATGGTCGAGGAGCGCTTCCCGGACGTCGAGCTGCTGCGGCTCGGCGAGAACCTCGGCTTCGCCGGCGGCAACAATGCCGGCATCCGCCGTGCGCTCGAGCGCGGCGCCGACTGGGTGCTGCTGCTGAACAACGACGCGGCGCTCGCACCCGGCGCTGCCGATGCCCTCGAGCGCGCTGCCGCGCCGGGGATCGGCTTGCTCGCGTGCACGATCGTGTATCCGGATGGTCGCGTGCAGTACGCCGGCGCACGCTTCAACGCGCGGCTGGGCTACTCGGGCCGCTCATGGAAGAGCGTGCGGAATCTCGACGTCGACCGCGTCGACGGCGCGGCGATGGCCGTCTCGCGGGAGGCGGTCGAGCGCGCCGGGTTTCTCGATGAGCAGCTGTTCGCGTATGTCGAGGACGTCGAATGGTCGCTGCGCATCCGTCGCGCGGGCTTCCGCATCGTGCTCGTGCCGGACGCGGTAGTCGTGCACAAGGGGTCGGCGTCCACGGGCGGCAGCGCGTCGACCACGAACCTCTACTACGACACGCGCAACACGATCGCGGTCGTCGAGCGGCACGCACCGCTTCCACCCGGCCTGCGCGCGCTCCGCCGCAGCGTCATCGTGGGCGCGCATCTCGTCCAAGCGGCGATGCACCCACGTCGCGCCGCGGCCGCGGAGGCCGTCGTCGAAGGCTGGCGCGACGCCCGCCGTGGGCGAAGCGGTCAGAGAAGCTCGCGGTAGACGGCTTCGGTCGCACGCGCGGTCGCGTCCCACGAGAACCCTGCTGCGCGCGCGAGCCCTCGCTCGCGCCATTCGTCCGGCGTCTCGAGCACGTCCCGCACACCGTCGGCGATCGACGCGGCGTCGTACGGGTCGAAGAGCCGCGCAGCATCCCCGACGATCTCCGGTAGCGCGGCTGCATTCGAGCACGCCACGGGACAGCCGGACGCCATCGCTTCGAGCGGTGGCTGGCCGAAGCCTTCGTAGAGCGACGGGAACACGAGTGCCGACGCGCGGCGATAGAGCGACGCGAGCTCGTCGATGCTCACGAGGCCGCGCAGCTCGACGCCGTCCGGCACGTCTCCGAACTCGCCGCCGCCGGTGAGCACGAGTCGCAGCTCCGGCCGCTCGCGGCGCAGTCGGGAGAATGCGTCGTACAACTTCGCGTGGTTCTTGTGGGGCCACGCGCGCGCGGGATACAGCAGGAACGGCTCGCGCTCCTCGTCGCCCGGATGGAAGCGCGCATGATCGACGCCGGAGTGCACGACGCGCACGCGGGCATCGTCGAGGTCGAGCGTGTCGAGCGCGCGGCGGCGCACGAACTCCGACAACGCGATCACCCGATCGGCGCCGCGCAGCGAGCGGTGCCACGCGACCGCGCGGAACGCGCGGTCCGAGCGCGGGAAGAGCGCGGGCAGGTCGAGATGCTGGAGGTCGTGCAGCGTGACGACCGTGCGCGCCCGCACGCGCGGCAGCGCGATCGTCAGCGGATAGTGGACGACGTCCGCGTCGGCGAGGCGTCCCTTGCGCACCGCTTCGCGCGACATCGCGACCAGACGCGACGGTGTGGACGTCGCGCTGCCGTAGGCCTTCGCCACCTTCGTCGGCAGCGGGCCGCCCGCGTCGGGCGCGAGCGGCGGGGCGAGGACGGTGTAGTCGAGCGTGCCGACGCGGCCGAGGCCGTGCACGAGCTCACGGACGTACGTCTCGCTGCCGCCCATGCGGCCCGGCACCAGCGTCAGGAGCGCTATGCCCACCACGCGGGCGACGGTAGTGGAAACTGCGGCGATGCGCTCTGTCGCCGCGATCGTGCTGGGTGCCGCCGCGGCCGCGCTGTTCGCGCTCTCCACGTCCCTTCAGGCCCTCGAAGCGCGTGACACGCCGCGCGCCGAAGCGCTGCGGCTCGGCCTGCTGCAGCGCCTCGTGCGCCGGCGGCGCTGGCTCGTCGGCACGGCGGCAGGGGTCGCGGCGTGGCCGTTCCAGGCGGCGGCGCTCGCGCTCGGCTCGGTCGCGCTCGTCCAGCCGACGTTCGGCTTCGGGCTCGTGATGCTGCTCGCCCTCGGGACGCTCATGCTCGGCGAGCGTGTCGGCCGGCGCGAGCTCGCCGGGGTCGTCGCCGTCGCGGCGGCGGTGGGCATCCTCGGCTGGGCGGCGCCGCGCAGCACGGGTGCGTTCACCCATGCCGGCGTGATCGTGGTGATCGCCTGGGTCGTGGTCGCGGCGCTCGCGCCGCAGGCATTGCGCGTCCTCAGATGGCGCAACGGGCTCGCTACGAGCATCGCCGCCGGCATCGGCTGGAGCGCGGTCGGCCTCGCGACGGCGCTGTTCGACGCATCGGTCGGCGGGCGGCACTGGCTCGCCGCGCTCGAGTGGGGCATCGGAGTCGGCGCTGCGAGCTGGGGCGGCCTGCTCTCCGAGATGACCTCGCTTCAGGTCTGGCCTGCGACGCGGGCCGTCCCGATCGCCTTCGCCCTCGAGATGGTCGCGCCGGCCGCCGTCGCGCCGGTGATCACCCGGCACGGTGCCGGCCCCGCCGGCGGCCTCCCGTTTGCCATCGCCCTCCTCGTCGCCTGTGCGGGCGCGGCGCTGCTCGGAGGGTCACGCACGGTCGCTCGCTCCGTCGAGCCGCTTACAGAGCCGTAATGGGCGCTCTTTACAATCCCGCGAATGTCCGAGCAGCAGACGGACGTCGCGGCCCTGTTCGCGCGTCTGAAGGAGGAGGTGCGCGCGGCCGGCCCGCGCGCCGCCGACGTCCCGCCGGCGCAGGTGCGCCTCTCGGTCCGCGACCAGGCCGAGCGGCTCTGGCCGATCTCGGCCGAGCGCCCGATCGTCGGCAAGGGCGGCCCGCTCAAGTCCGTGCTGCGGCGGCTGATGCGCTGGTACGTCGAGCCGGCGTTCGCCGACCAGCGCGCGTTCAACGACGCCGTGCTCAAGCTGATCGACGACCTCGACGAGCGCATCAAGCGGCTCGAGACGAAATGAGAGTCGTCGTCGCGGCTCCGCAGGTGCCCTTTGTTCGGGGCGGCGCGGAGCTGATGGCCGAGGATCTCGTCGCGGCGCTGCGCACGCGCGGGCACGAGGCCGACCTGGTGACGATGCCGTTCAAGTGGTACCCGGGCGCGCGCGTCCTCGACCAGGCGTTCCTCTGGCGGCTCGCAGACCTCACCGAGTCGGACGGGCGGCCGATCGACCGCGTCATCGCGACGAAGTTCCCGGCGTACTGCGTGCGCCACCCGAACAAGGTCGCCTGGGTGCTCCATCAGTTCCGGCAGGCGTACGACTACGACCACACCGAGCTCGGCCAGTTCTCCGAAGAGCCGTTCGACCGCGCGACGCGCCGCGCCGTCGAGCGCCTCGACAAGGTGGCGCTCGGCGAGGCGCGCCGCGTCTTCGCGACGTCGCGCAACGTCGCCGACCGCCTCAAGCGCTTCAACGACATCGACGCAGAGGTGCTCGCCCATCCGCCGCAGACGCTCGAGTACCGCACAGCGGAGCCGGAGGGTTTCGTGTTCTCCGTCGGCCGGCTGGACCGCGCAAAGCGCCTCGACCTCCTGATCGACGCTGCGAAGCGCGAGTCGTCGCTGCGTGTCGTCATCGCAGGTGAAGGCCCCGACGGCGATCGCCTCCGCGGCCTCGCGAACGGCAACGTCGAGTTCCTCGGCCGCGTCGACGACGTGCAGCTCGCCGATCTCTACGCGCGCTGCTCCGCCGTGTACTACGCGCCGATCGACGAGGACTTCGGGATGGTCCCGTACGAGGCCTTCCTTGCCGAGAAGCCGGTGCTGACCACGACCGACTCGGGCGGGCCGCTCGAGGTCGTCCATGACCGCCGGACCGGCGTCGTCGTCGAGCCCGACGTCGCCGACATCGCGCGTGGCGCCGCGTATCTCACCGCACACGTCGACGAGGCGAAGAGCTGGGGCCGTGCCGGCAGGGCCGTCGCCGAGCGCGTGACGTGGGATGCCTGCGTCGACGCATTGCTCTCGTGAAGGTCGCCTACTACTCACCGCTCCCGCCGTCGCGGTCCGGCATCGCCGACTACTCGGCGCTGCTGCTGCCCGCGCTGCGCGAGCGCGTCGACGTCGTAGTCGCCGAGCAGGGGAGGCGTGCGCCCGACGCGGACGTCGCGCTGTACCACGTCGGCAACGAGCCCGACGCCCACGGCTGGATCGTCGACGCGCTGCACAAGCGCCCCGGCGTCGTCGTGCTGCACGAGTACGTGCTGCACCACCTCATCTCGGGAATGACGATCGGACGCGGCGACGGGCGCGGCTACCTCGACGCGATGGAGCGCGAGCTCGGCGTCGCCGGCCGCCTGCTCGGGCTCGGCGTCCTCGACAACCTGCTGCCGCTGCTCTGGGAGACGCAGCCGGAGCGCTTCCCGCTCTCCGGGACGATCCTCGACGACGCGCGCGGCCTGATCGTGCACTCGGGCTTCGTCGCGCAGCAGGCGCGCGCGGCCGGCTACCAGGGGCGGCTCTGGCGCATCCCGCATCCGGCATGGCCGATGCACGACGTCGTTCCCGCCACGGATGTGAGCGGCGACCCGCTGATCGGGTGCTTTGGCTTCCTGAACATGAACAAGCGGATCCCTGAGCTGTTGCAGGCGTTCGCGTCGCTGCGCAAGAAACGCCCCGGCGCGCGGCTGCTGCTCGCGGGCGCGGCGGGCGAGCGCTTCGACCTGTCGCGCCGGCTCGAGCGACTCGGGCTCGGCGACGACGGCATCACGCGGATGGATTACGTCCCCGAGGAGCGCATGTGGTCGCTGATGGCCGCGTGCGACGTGCTCGTGAACCTTCGCTTCCCGACGATGGGCGAGACGTCCGGCTCCGTCATCCGCGGCCTGTCGCTCGGCAAGGCGATGGTCGTGTCGGACGTCGGCTGGTTCAGCGAGCTTCCGGACGACGTCGCACTCAAGGTTCCGGTCGACGACCTCGAGGTGCCGATGCTCGAGGCGGCGCTCGCCTTCGCCGCCGAGCACGCCGCGACGCTCGGCGCGAATGCACGCGCCTACATCGCGCACGAGCACGATCTCTCGCGCGTTGCCGCCGAGTACGCCGCGGCGCTCGAGACAGCCGCCGGCGGCGACGCAGTCGACGATGCAGTGCTGTGGCGCATCGCCGAGGCGGCGGCGGAGGTCGGCATCGAGGACGCGTCGGCCCTCGCGCGCGCCGCAGTCGAAGCCGGGATCATCGAATGACCCGTGTGAGGTGGTGGCTCGCCGGGATCGTCGTGGTCTCCGCAGCCATCCGCATCGCGTTGGGACGCCACGTGATCGCGCCTTGGATCATGGTCGATGAGCTGATCTATTCGGAGCTTGCGAAGTCGTTTGCCGCGTCGGGGCACTTCCAGATCCGCGGTGTCGCGTCGAACGGCTACGGCTTCGTCTACCCGGCGCTGATCGCGCCCGCCTGGAAGCTCTTCGGGCCGATGCCGACGGTGTACGCGGCCGCGAAGGTGATCAACGCCGTCTTGATGTCGTTGGCGGCGATCCCGGCCTATCTGCTCGCCCGGCGCCTGCTCACGCCGGGTCTCGCGCTGTGCGCCGCCGTGTTGACGATTGCGATCCCGCAGATGCTCTACACCAGCGAGCTGATGACGGAGAACATCTTCTTCCCGCTGTTCCTCGTCGTCGTGTGGGCGCTCGTCGCGACGCTCGAACTGCCGACGTGGCGCAGGCAGGTCGGCGTGCTCGTCCTCTGCGGCCTCGCCTTTGCGACGAGGCAGCAGGCGGTTGCGCTCATCCCGGCCGTCTCGGTCGCGCCGGCGCTGCACGGCTGGATCGAGCGCGACCTCAGGCGAGCGCTCCGCGCGTGGCTGCCGACGTACGCGATCCTCGGCGCCGGAATCGTGCTGGCGCTCGGCGGTACGGTCGCTCGCGGCCGGTCGCCGCTCACGCTGCTCGGCGCGTACCGCGCGGCGACGAGTGTCCCGTACTCCGTCTCCTCGGTCCTGCACTACGTGCTGTGGCATGTCGCAGAGCTCGATCTCGCCGTCGGCATCGTCCCGCTCGTCGCGCTGCT
Organism: Gaiellaceae bacterium; assembly: GCA_035943915.1. GTDB lineage: Bacteria > Actinomycetota > Thermoleophilia > Gaiellales > Gaiellaceae > PALSA-600. The sequence goes on from DASZBP010000016.1 coordinate 6,752, forward strand.
TGCACTGTGGATCGCCCCGCGCGCCGCGTCACCAGGGGCGCGTGCGTTCGCCGCCGCAACGCTTCCCGTCACGGTGCTGGTCGTCGTCGAGGTCGCGATCTTCGCCTCGACGCAGTCGGAGCGGATCGAGGAGCGCAACATGTTCTACGTCATGCCGTTCGCGTTGATCGCGCTGCTCGGCTTCGCCGAGCGTGAGGCGATCGAGCGGCGACGCTGGGCGATCGTCGCCGCGGCGCTCGCCGCCGGTGCCCTGCCGGCCGCGATCCCGCTCGCGCGCTTCATCAACGACACCGCGTTGTCCGACACGTTCGGGCTGCTGCCGGTGTGGTGGGTGCAAGATCGCGGCATCGACTTCACGACGTTGCGGTGGGTCATCCCGCTGGTGGGGCTGGTGGTCGCCGCAGCGGTCGTGGTCGTCCCGCGGCGGTACGCGATGGTGCTGGTCGGGCTCGTCGCCGTCTATTTCGTCCTGTCCGGTGCGATCGTGCAGAACGGCCGTCACGGCATCGTTCGGGCATCGCGCGGGGCGCTCTTCGCCGGCATCCACAATCCGCACTACGACTGGGTGGACCGCGCCGTCGGGCGTGACGCCCACGTCACCACGCTGTGGAACGGCGTCGGCCTCATCCAGCAGGTTTGGGATAACGAGTTCTTCAACCGCAGCGTCAAGGGTTACGTCGACACGGGGAACGTCTTCACGGGCGGCCTGCCCGAGAGCACATTGAGCGCGCGGTCCGACGGCGCGCTCGTGGACGCACAGGGACGCCCGGAGCGGGCGGCGTATGCGCTCGCGCCGCAGTCGTCGTTCATCGCCGGCAGCACCATCGCGACCGACCCAGGGACCGGGATGCTGCTGGTCCGCGTCGACGGGCCGCTCGTCGTCCTCGTGCGCGTCACGGGTCTCTACCCGACGGACACGTGGTCGGGCCGGCACGTCTTGTACTTCCGCCGCCGGTGCACGGGCGGCTCGGTGTCCGTGCAGCTACAGAGCGATCCGCAGCTCTTCGCGGGCACGACGCAGGTCGTCTCCGCGAACGGTCACAGCATCACGTTGCAACCGACCTCCAACGTCATCACATTCCTCGTGCCGCTCGCCGTCCACCCGAACCACACGTGCACCGCGAACTTCACGGTCGCGAAGCTCCGCGTCCCGGCACAGGTCGAAGGCTCGACCGACAAGCGCGCGCTCGGCGTGCACTTCCTGCACCTCTTCTATCTGCCGTGAGGGTCGCGTTCGACGTCAGCCCGCTGTCACACGAGCACACAGGCGTTAACAACTACATCCTCGGGTCGCTGCGCGGGCTTGTCGCGGCGGGGGCCGACGTCGTCGCGTTCGCGCCCACGTCGCCCACCGGCAAGCGTGTGATCCCCGAGACGCTCGCGGGGCTGGCCCTCGAGCTGCGCCTCGTGACGCTGCCGGGAGCGCATGGCTGGCGCACTGCGTGGTCGGCGCTCGGCTGGCCCCCGGCCGAGCGCTGGCTCGGCGCGTTCGACGCGTTGCACTTCACAGACTGGATGTATCCGCCGCAGAAGCACGGCGTGCGCGCGACCACGATCCACGACCTCGTTCCCGTCCACCATCCAGAGTGGACGACGAAGCGCACGCAGGCGATGCACGGACGCAAGTACCGCAACGCCGCGCGCAGCTGTGACGTGGTCTTCGCCAACTCCGCGTTCACCGCAGACGACGTCGCGCGGACGCTCGGCTTCCCGCGCGACCGCGTGCTCGTCGCGCATCCGGGAGTCGGCCCCGACTACACCGCGGAGGGCGAGGCGGCCGATCTCGGCGTGCCGTACGTGCTCACGGTCGCGACGCTCGAGCCGCGCAAGAACCTCGGCACGCTGGTCGACGGGTTCGCAAAGCTCGAGGGCCTCTCGCTCGCCGTCGTCGGTGGCCAGGGCTGGGGCGAGCAGCCGCAGCTCGACCGGCCCGGCGTCGTGCGTCTCGGCCGGGTGAGCGATGCGGAGCTCGCGCGGCTCTACCGAGGCGCGACTTGCGTCGTGTATCCGTCGCGCTTCGAGGGCTTCGGCATGCCGATCACCGAGGCGATGGCGTGCGGCGCGCCGGTCGTCTCGTCGTCCCATCCGTCGATGGACGAGGCGTGCGGAGACGCCGCGGTCCGGGCCGACCCGGAGAGCCCGCAGTCGATCGCCGACGGCATCCGCGAGGCGATCGCGCGCCGCGACGAGCTGCGCGCGCGAGGGCTCACGCATGTCGAGCAATTCTCGTGGCGCCGCACCGGTGAGGTCTTCCTGAAGGGATACGAGTCATTCGCGTAGCGCTCGACACGACGCCGCTGCTGCAGACGCGCGCCGGGACTGCGCGGTACGTGCGCGCGCTGCGCGACCACCTCGACGTCGAGGAGGTCTCGTTCCCCGCAACGTCGCGCCCGCGGACGGTGTACGCCGACCTCGCCTGGTATCCGCGCCTGCGCGCGGACGCCGACGTGCTGCACTGCCCGACGTTCCGCGGCCCGTTCAAGGCTCGCAACAAGCTGGTCGTCACCGTGCACGACCTCGCGGTGCTGAAGCATCCGGAATGGTTCAATCGTTGGACTGCGACGTACTCGCGCGTCGCCGTGCCCCGCGTTTTACGTGCCGCGTCGCGCGTGATCGCGGTCTCGGAGTTCACGAAGCGCGAGCTCATGTCGTACGGCGTGGATGCAACCGTCATCCCGAACGCGGTCGAAGACGACTTCACGCCGGACGGTCCCGCAACGGAGGGCGACTACGTCCTCGCGGTCGGCACGCTCGAGCCGCGCAAGAACCTCGCGCGCATCGCACGGGCGGTGGACGGCGAGCTCCGGGTCGTCGGCGCGAGAGGCTGGCGCGGCGTCGAGCCGCCCGCGAACGTGACCTGGCTCGGCGACGTGCCCGACGAAGAGCTTGCGCGCCTGTACCGCGGTGCGCGCTGCCTTGTCTACGCGTCGCTGTACGAAGGCTTCGGCATCCCCGTCGCAGAAGCGCTCGCCTGCGGCTGCCCCGTCGTGACGAGCCGCGACTCGCCGATGGCGGAGCTCGCGCCGGACGGCGCGCTCGTGGATCCCTACGACGTCGAGTCGATCCGCGACGGCATCGCGCGGGCGCGCCGCGTCGAACCGCGCCGGGGGCCGTCGTGGGCGGAGGTCGCCGAGATGACGCGCGCGGTGTACGAGGAGCTCGCGTGATCGTCGTCGACGCCGACGTCCTGGGGCGCAACCGCACCGGCGAGGAGACGTACGTGCACAACTTGCTGCGCGAGTTGCCGCGCGTCGCACCGGATCTCGACTTTGCTGCCGTGACGCGCCATCCAGAGCTGGTGCCGGAGGGTGTGCGGGCGATCGAGCTGACGACGCCCTCGCAGGAGCTGCGCATGGCACTGACGTTCCCACAGCTGCTGCGCCGCCTGCGGCCGGCGTTGCTGCACACGCAGCACGCTCTGCCGCTCGGGTTCCGCGGCAAGAGCGTCGTGACGCTGCACGATCTGCACTTCGAGCGCGACCCGGAGGTGATGGGGATCCTCGACCGGCTGACGTTCAAGGCAGTCGTCCCGCGCGCCGCGCGTCGCGCTGACCATCTCCTTGCGGTCTCCGAGCGGACGAAGCAGGACGCCGTCGAGCTGTACGGCGTCGCGCCGGAGAAGATCACCGTGACGCTGCACGGCGTCGATCCCGCGTTCTCGCCCGGAGACGGCGGGAGTGAGTACGTCCTCTTCGTCGGCTCGGTCGAGCCGCGCAAGGATCCGCTGCGCGCGCTTGCGCTCGCACGCGAGGCCGGCGTGCCGCTCGTCGTGGCGGGGCCCGAGAAGGATGCTGCGCTCGCGAAGCAGCTGCGGGAAGAAGGTGCGGACGTGCGCGGCTGGGTGGCGAAGCCCGAGCTCGCGCAGCTCTATCGCGACGCAGCCGCTCTCGTCCTGCCTTCGCGGTTCGAGGGGTTCGGCATCCCCGCGCTCGAGGCGATGGCGAGCGGCACGCCCGTCGTCGTGTCGGACGATCCCGCGCTGCGCGAGGTCGTCGGCGATGCGGCCGCGCCGTCGATCGCCGCAGCGATCGCGGACCGCGAGCTCTATCGCAGAAAGGGGATCGAGCGCGCGAAGCTGTTCTCGTGGGAGGAGACGGCGAGGCGGACGGCCGACGTGTACCGCAAGGTGCTCGCATGAAGGTCGCTGCGGTCGTCGTGTCGCATGGTCATCCGCGGGAGCTGGCGGAGTCGCTGCCGGCGCTGAGGCCGCAGGTCGACGAGCTCGTCGTGATCGCGAACATCCCGGGCTCGGTGTCGGAAGGCGTTGACGCGGTGCACAACGAGTCCCCGCTCGGCTTCGGGGCGAACGTGAACAAGGGTGTCGCGCTGACGACCGCCGAGCTCGTGCTCTCGGCGAACCCGGACGCCATGCCGGAGCCCGGCGCGGTCGCCGCGCTGCGCGCGTTCATGGAGGCGCATCCGCGCTGCGGCATCGCCGGTCCGCAGATGGTGTTCCCGGACGGCAGCTGGCAGCCGTCGCGCCGACGCTTCCCGACGGTGACGGGCACCGTCGTGCGCCGCACCCCGCTCCGGCTCGTCGTCCCGCAACGGCGGCATTTCCATCTCGACGAGTCGCCGCCCGCCGAGCCTGTCGAGGCGGACTGGATGCTCGGTGGCTTCCTGATGCTGCGCCGCGCGATGCTCGACGAGCTCGGCGGCTTCGACGAGGGCTACCGGCTCTACGGCGAGGACATCGATCTCGCGTACCGCGCCGCGAAGGCCGGGTGGGAGCGGTGGTACGTCCCGCAGGCGGTCGTGCGCCACGAGCACAAGGCGGAGACCGACAAGAAGTGGCTCACGCGCCGCACCCTCTGGCACTGGGCCGGCGTGCTCCGCTTCGTGTGGAAGCACCCCGAGCGGCTCAGATCGCTTTAGCGATCCAGTATGTGTCTGCCTCGGCGAGCTCCGTGCAGTGACCTGTGCAGGACGAAAAGCGGCCGAACTCGATCGATCCTCTCGGCGGTGCGCCCCCGATCGCGACGTGGGACTTCGGGATGTCGTGTGTGACGGCGTACCAGAGCGCGTGCGTCTGCGCATAGACGTCGTCGCTGCTGACGTAAACCGTCCGCCCGCCTGCGAACGCGCGCTGCAGGAGCGGCGGCAGATGCCCCTCGAACAAGACCGTGCGCCCCTTGTTGTTGAAGTCGTAGTTGTCCCGCCACTGCCAGAACTGGGCGCCGACGGCGATCGCAAGGATCGCAGCGGTGAGCTGCAGCCCTCTGCTTCGCGGGACAAGCTCGAGCGCCGGGATCGCGAGCACGAGCAACAGCATGGGAATCGCCAGCAGCCGGAGCGAGTAGTGGCGCTGGTCGGTGACGGCACCCGTGATCGGGCTCAACACGAGTGCGACGAGAACGAACCACCAGAAGCGGTCGCCGCGTTGCGTGCGCCAGAGGGTCGCGACCCCGATCGCCGCGAGAACGACGATCGCACCGTAGAGCTGCGCGGCTCCGTGCACGTGGATGTACGGCGTCGGATCGCCCGACACGACCCAGTGCTCGAGGTTCGCATCGGTCACGTAGTTCCGGAAGAAGTCGTAGACGATCGTTCCCGGTGACATCCCGTGCCGGAGGTACGTCGTCGAGTCGAAGCGTGCGCTCAGCGCGCCCCCGTGCACCAGCGAGTACACGCCAACCGGGACGAGCGTCGCGGCATAGACGACGCATGTCTCGAGCACCCAGCGCCTGTCGCTTCGGAAGAAGACAAGGAAGATCGCGACAACGAGCAATGGCGCGAGGATCCTCCCGGCCGCGTACGAGTACGTCAGCGCGCCCAGTGCGACACCGACCGGGATGGCGCGCGCTCGACGGTCGGATCTGTACGCCCAGTCGACTGCGAGCACGACGAGCATCAACGTCAGCGGCTCGATGATGGTCTCGTATGACGTACGTCCGAGCTCGTAGAGCCAGGGCGTCAGCACGCCGAGCACGACGACCGAGCACACCACGAAGAGGCTGCGGGTCCGGCGCCATGCCAACCACCCGATCAGCAGGATCGCGGCGAAGACGAGCACGGATGCCGTGTCCAGGGCGACGTGCTTGCTCGGGCCGGTCGCACGGAACACGACGGCGAGTACGTATGGGAAGAGCGGGCTCTTGTAGTCGCCGAACGACTTGATGTACAGCGGCAGGAAGCCGCCGTTCTGGTCGTGCAGGTTGTGCGACAGCGTGTACGCGTTGTAGGCGACGCTCGCTTCGTCGCGAATGAAGCCCGGCGCCGGCGGCGGCCCGAGCACGCAGAACCACAGCGCCGCTCCGGCGAGCACGACGGCCGCGACAGCGATGCGCGCTGGCACTAACCGGCCTTGAAGCCGAACCCGAGGTGGGCGCCCAGCTCGCGCACGTCGCCCTGGCCGTAATCCGAAGGACGCAAGGTCGGGGCGACGTGCACGGTTACGGCCACAGGCGGCGCGACATGGAACGTGAGCGTCGACACCCTGTTCTTGTCGGAGCAGTTCGCCAGGCGGATGTGACGCTTCGCCTCGACGCGGCGGACGACCGGCTTCTGCTGGTTCGTGAGTGCGACGGTTCCGACCTCGATCGTCGCGAACTGGCGCGGAGCAGACGGCGGGCAGAGGGTGCTCCAGGCCTGAACAGTGAGCGTGCCCTTCGTGGTCTGCGGCCCGAAGTACGCGAACGAGCCGTCGGCGAACTTGTTCGGCGCCTCACCGACCGTCCAGCCGTCGGGCGAGATGCCCGCGGCGGACTCCTGCAGGCGCCAGGGGTGCTTGTGGATGCGGTAGAGGATCAGCGACCCGTGCTGGACGATGGGTGTGCCGATCATCTGCACGCCGTTGTCCGCGAGCACGTACGGGAGGCCGGGATCGCCGGTCAGCTCGCCGTTCGGCCGGGCCAGGCCGGGAGTGGTGCTCGGACCGGGGCCGGGATACGTGGAGTCGAGCGTGTACGCGTGCTCGATCGACGGGTTCCAGAACTCGGTGAGCCAGAGCCCTAGAGGCTGGCTCAAGTTGAGGTTCTGGCCGAGGTACGACGTGCCGGCGCGCTTCGTGAGCTGGTCGACCCAGTCGAGCGGCGTGGCGCCGATGCGCTGTAGGCCGACGACGCTGCTGTGCCCTGCGCTCTGCACGCCGCGGGCTTCCGTTACCTGCCCCGTCGCCATCCACACGGCGAGCGCGACACACACTGCAGCGAGCGCGATCCCGCGTGGTGTCTCGGGCAAGCGGGGGTGTCGGTGCAGGAGCAGGATCGCGAGCGAGAGCACGACGACGACGGCAAACGCCAGCTTGATCTGGCCCTGGTTCCAGTAGAAGAAGCGGTTCGCCATGGTTGCGATGCCGTAGCCGGGCGACTCCGTGTACGGGAACGCGAGTTGATAGCCGTAGCCCAACACGATTCCCGCGATGAAAGCGCCGGCGACGACGACACCCGGCCACCAGACGCGACGCGCCGACAAGACGACGGCCGTGCCGATGAGGAGCAGCGGCTGCAGGTAGATCATGTTCCGCTCCTCGATCCGGCTGAAGATGATCGTCGAGTTGTATGCGGCCTTGGTCGCGGTATACGTCGAATACGCAAGGACGGACGCACCCAGAAACGCAGCGAACGCACGCCACTGCGGATCGTGCTTTCGCTCGGGCACCCACAGCGAGGCGAGGCCGCCGATCGCCGGGAGGATGCCCAGGCCGATCGCCAGCGCAGCCCCCGACTGGAAGCCGAAGCTGAACAGACGGCCCTTCCATGACTGCGTCACGGTCGCCCACAGCTGCACGTGTGGGCCGGCGTACCGGTTGAGAACGATGAAGACGCCGATCAGCACGACGGCCGCGCCGACGTGGTCGGCGACCGTCCACGTGCGCCGAAAGTGCCGGCCGCGCGGTCCGACGACCCAGAGAATCGCTGCTGCAAGCCCGAGCGCGGCGATTGTCATCGCGAGCTGGTTGCGCACGCCGAGGCCGAGAAGGCAGGCGACGATCGCTGCGATCTTCCAGCGCCGCCCCTTACCCGCGAGCGCCTGCACCGAGATGTACGCCGTCATCGCGAACCAGGTGTACGCGAGCGCCTCGGGCAGGATCAGCGGACCGAAGACGTAGGCGGACGTGCAGAGCGTTCCGAGCGCAGCCGCCTGCGCCCAACGCCTCGGCACCAGCGTGCGCGCCAGCAGGTAGACGGGGATCGCGGCCGCGGCCATGACCAGCATCTGGA
>DASZBP010000017.1:0-2629 GCA_035943915.1 Gaiellaceae bacterium
CGCCCCGCGCGCAAACGCATGGGCGGCAACAGCGAGCTCTCGGCCAACGTCGCCCGAGCCCGCACCTGGTGCGCCGCTCGACACGCGCGCGACCACCGGCGAAGGCTTGAGGTGCACGAGCACGTGCCACGCGTCAGAGAGCACAACCGCGTCCTGGCACGGCACGCCGTGCGCGCGAGCGACGGCGACTGCGGCGTTGAGAGATTGGAGACTGTCCGTCATCCGACGGACAGTCTCCCTCCCGACGACTGTCTACGCGACGTCGCGCAGCTTCTGCGAGTCCGCGAGTGCCCGGAGCTTCTTCAACCCCTGGTTCTCGATCTGGCGGATCCGCTCGCGCGTGACCTGAAAGGCCCGCCCGACCTCGTCCAGCGTGCGCGGCTGCTCGCCGTTCAACCCGTAGCGAAGCTCGAGCACCCGCCGCTCGCGCGCGCTCAGAGCATTAAGGCACTTCGCCAGCGCGGCCGCGCGGAACGCCGTGTCGGCGGCCTCGTCCGGCAGCGGCGCGTTCTCGTCCTCGAGGAAGTGGCCGAACTCCGACTCCTCTTCGTCACCCACCGGCTTCTCGAGCGACACGGGCGTCTGCGACGTGCGGCGAATCGACTCGACCTCTTCGATCGTCATGTCGAGGTCGAGTGCGATCTCGACATTCGACGGCTCGCGCCCTCTCTCCGCCCGGAGCTTCCGCTCGGTCCGCGTGATCTTGTTCAGCTTCTCGACGACATGCACCGGCATGCGGATCGTGCGCGCCTTGTCGGCGAGCGCACGCGCGACGGCCTGGCGAATCCACCACGTCGCGTACGTCGAGAACTTGTAGCCCTTCCGCCAGTCGAACTTCTCGGCCGCGCGGACGAGGCCGATCGTCCCCTCCTGGATCAGATCCAGGAACGGGAGCCCCTGGTTCCGGTAGCGCTTCGCGATCGACACGACGAGACGCAGGTTCGCCTCGACCATCTCCTGCTTCGCGCGGTGGTCACCGCGCTCGATGCGCTTCGCGATCTCGACCTCCTGGGCGGCGGTCAGTAGTTCGACGCGCCCGATGTCCTTCAGGAAGAGCTGCAGCGAGTCGGTGGAGAAATCCACGTCTGCCGGCTCCTCGATCTCCTCGGCCGACATCGATTCGATCGCGGCGTAGAAATCCTTCTCGGCGGCGCCGTCGAGCGGCGTGGCCTCGTCTTCCGGCTCGTCTGCGACCGCTGCCAGCGTGGCACGCTCGTCGGCGTCCTCGTCGTGTTCGTCGACGATCAGTTCGGTGTCCGTCGCGCTCATGGCTCCCTCGTTAACCGGCGCTTAATCGATGCGGCACTGTCGCACCAGAAGCGGACGGACGCCATGGGCCGATTGGCTCATTTTGAACGCGTATTAGGCCCACTTTGAGCGATCTGTCTCAAAAGGGCCTGCACCTGCTTGCCGAGCGTCGTGTCGGGCCCGAGCGCGACCGTCTTCCGGAACTCCGTGACGGCCTGCTCCCGCTCCCCGATCCAGACGAGCAGCAGCCCGAGGTAGTACCGAACGACCTGGTTGCGCGGGAAGCGCTTGCTCAGCGGTCCCAGCCGCGAGAACGCGGCCGACGGGTTGTCCTCGTCGAAGCGGCCGACCGCGGCGGCGACGAGCGCCTCCGGGTCGTCGGGGTGCAGCCGCGCCGCCTTCGCGTAGAGCTTCTCGGCCGAATGCTGGTGACCCTGGCGCTGGAGGAGCGCGCCCTGGACGAGCAGCGTGTCCTTGCCGCTCGACGGCTGGAACGTCGGGTAGCCGTTCTGGAAGAACGTCGGGTGGAGCAGCTGGTCGGCGTCGACCTCGTACGGCGTGTCGCGCCCCGCGTGCTTTGCAGCCTCGAGCGCCTGTGACGCATCGTTGAGGTAGCCGGCGCAGATCAGCGCGCGGCCGAAGTTGATCTGCACCGCGGCATCCTTCGGGTACCGGTTCTCGAGCTGCTCGAGCTTCGCAACGCTGTTCATCGCCCCACGGACCGCGTCGTTCACGGCGGCCTTGCCCGTCCCGGGGACGATGAGCGCCTGCAGAGGCGCCTTCCCGCAGCGCGCCTTCGGCTGCGCGGGATCCTGGCGCGTCGCGAGCACGACGCCGGTGACGATCACCGCGCCTGCCACGGCGGCGGCGAGCACGGCGAGGCGGACGCGGGCAGGCGGCAACATCCGCGCCAACGTACCGGGAATGAATCCCCCTGCCGCTACCGTTTCAGACTCATATGCCGACGTATCGCGAGCTGCTGGACCAGACGAAAGCCGAGATCTCGGAAGTTGACGCGCGCGCGGCGCAAGCCGTGGACGCCGCCGCCTGGATCGACGTGCGTGAGATGGACGAGTGGCAGGAGGGCCACATCCCCGGCGCGCGCCACGTGCCGCGCGGCCACCTCGAGTCGCGCATCGAGACGGCCGTGCCCGACAAGTCGACGCCCCTCGTCGTGTACTGCGCCGGCGGCAATCGCTCCGCGTTCGCCGCGAAGGCGCTGCAGGAGCTCGGGTACACGACCGTGCATTCCCTCGCTGGCGGGTTCACCGACTGGAAGCGCAGCGGCCTCGACATCACGATGCCGCGCACGCTGTCGCCCGAGAAGCGCACGCGCTACTCGCGTCACATCCTCATCCCGGAGATCGGCGAGGAGGGCCAG
>DASZBP010000018.1:0-2507 GCA_035943915.1 Gaiellaceae bacterium
GCGTGAACGACGAGAACGCGAGGATCACCGCGCCCGCCGGCAGCGTTGCCCCGCCGGTGAAGGCAATGACGCCGTTGTCCCCGACGACGATGCCCGGCGTCGAGAATCCGTGCAGGGCGAGCAGGCTCGCCATCACCGCGAACGCCGTTCCGATCACGACCGTGCGCGTGTCGCCTCGGCGGGCGCCGATCACGGTAAGCCCGGCGGCTGCGGCGGTGGCAACGAGGGCGCTGATCCCGACCGAGTAGAAGTGGAGCGTCCCCGTGAAGTTCACGTGACGGCCGCCCCAAATCAGCTCGACGATCGCCGGCAGGGCCGCCGCAACGGCACCCAGAACGACCATCGGGACCAGACGCCCGCTCGCTGCCAGCCGCATTCCTGGCGTTTTCGGCAGATTTGCCGCCATCCCTTAGCCCTACGGCGCTAGATGGACGGCGGATCTGGATCCGGCGGCAGCGGCGACGGGCTCGGGGCCGGCGTCGGTGGCACCGGCATCGGGTCGGGCGCGGGTGTTGGCGGTTCGAGATTGCGCATGCCCCGGGTCTGCCCGCGCGGCCCGGTTCACACACCCCGCTACCCTCCCGCGCCGTGACCGCCGTTCGCAACGACCTCCGCAACGTCGCCATCGTGGCGCACGTCGATCACGGGAAGACGACGCTCGTCGACGCGATGCTCTGGCAGTCCGGGTCGTTCCGCGAGAACCAGGACGTGAACGAGCGCGTGATGGACTCGACCGACCTGGAGCGCGAGAAGGGCATCACGATCCTCGCGAAGAACACGGCGATCCAGCGCGGCGACGTGAAGATCAACATCATCGACACGCCCGGCCACGCGGACTTCGGCGGCGAGGTCGAGCGCGGCCTGACGATGGTCGACGGGATCCTCCTGCTCGTCGACGCCTCCGAGGGCCCGCTGCCGCAGACGCGCTTCGTCCTGCGCAAGGCGCTCGAGCGTGGGCTGCCCGTCGTGCTCGTCATCAACAAGGTCGACCGACCCGACGCGCGCGTGAAGGAAGTGGTCGACGAGGTGTACGCGCTGTTCCTCGACCTCGATGCGCGCGAGGACCAGATCGAGTTCCCGATCGTCTACACGATCGCACGCGAAGGCCGTGCGGGCCTCGACCCGGACGGGCTTCGCTCCGATCTCACCGTTCTCTTCGACGCGATCCTCGAGACGATCCCCGCGCCGACGCACGACCCCGATCACCCCTTGCAGGCGCTCGTCACGAACCTCGACTCGAGTCCCTATGTCGGCCGGCTCGCGCTGTTGCGCATCCGCCACGGCCACATCAAGAAAGGCCAGCAGATCGCGTGGTGCCGCGCCGACGGCACGATCGAGAACGCGCGTGTCACCGAGCTGCTGATCACCGAGGCGCTCGACCGCGTCCCCACCGAGGAAGCCGGCCCGGGCGAGATCGTCGCGCTCGCGGGCCTGCCAGACGTGACGATCGGCGAGACGATCGCCGACCCGGACGACCCGTGCCCGCTGCCTGTCACGACGGTCGACGAGCCGAGCCTCTCGATCACCGTCGGCATCAACACGAGTCCGCTCGCCGGCACGGAAGGCACGCGGCTCACCGCGAGCCAGGTGAAGGCGCGACTCGACCAGGAGCTCGTCGGCAACGTCTCGCTGCGCGTGCTGCCGACCGAGCGGCCCGACGCCTGGGAGGTGCAGGGCCGCGGCGAGCTACAGCTCGCCGTGCTCACGGAGATCATGCGGCGCGAAGGCTTCGAGCTGACCGTCGGCAAGCCGTCCGTGCTGGTGCGCGACATCGACGGGAAGGCGCACGAGCCGGTCGAGCGCGTCGCAGTCGACATTCCCGAGGAGTACGTCGGCATCGTCACGCAGCTCCTCGCGCTCCGCAAAGGACGCATGCAGCAGCTCGTCAACCACGGCACGGGCTGGGCGCGCATGGAGTACCTCGTGCCGGCGCGCGGGCTGATCGGCTTCCGCACCGAGTTCCTGACCGAGACACGCGGGACGGGGATCATGCACCACGTGTTCGACCGCTGGGAGCCATGGCAGGGGGACATCCGCACACGGCCCACCGGCAGCCTCGTCGCCGACCGTCGCGGCCAGGCGACGGGCTTTGCGATCGAGAACCTTCAGGAGCGCGGGTCGCTCTTCATCGCGCCGACCGATCCACTCTACGAGGGCATGATCGTCGGTGAGAACTCGCGCAGCGAAGACCTCGACGTCAACGCGTCCAAGCCCAAGAAGCTGACGAACATGCGCGCGTCGTCGGCCGACGAGCTCATCCGGCTGATCCCGCCGCGCCCGCTGTCGCTCGAGCAGGCGCTGGAGTTCATCCGCGACGACGAGTGCGTCGAGGTGACGCCCGAGTCGATCCGACTGCGCAAGGTCGAGCTCTCGGCGACGAAGCGGCAGAGCGCCGCTTCGCGCCGAAAGCGCGACGCCGCGCCGAGCTAGTCCTCTTCCAGCTTGAGCGCGGCCGAGTTGATGCAGTAGCGCAGGCCCGCCGGGCCGGGCCCGTCGGGGAACACATG
>DASZBP010000019.1:0-1669 GCA_035943915.1 Gaiellaceae bacterium
GGAGGGCGCCGATCTCGACGGCTTCCTGATCACGCCGCTCATCCAGCCGGGCTCGACGACGGATTTCATCGAGCACGTGCTCCCGATTCTGAAAAAGCGCGGCGCGTTCCGCGACGGGTACGAAGAGAAGACGCTGCGCGAGCGGCTGCTCGGTAGTGGCAGCGCACGTCTGCCAAAAGACCACCCCGGCGCACGGCATCGTCACGGATCTGATCACTTGTAAAACCCGCGGTGGGCGCAGTAGGCTGGGCGTCCCGCACCCCCAGGCGGACCATCTCAAGGAGGCACGCACTTGACCGTCAGGCGTCTTGTCGGAAGAGGATCCGGGACCACGGGCCGCTGGGCCCGCGTCGCGGTCCTCGCACTGATCATCGGGGGCTTCGCCGCCCTCGGCTCGACCGCGATGGCAGGCTCGAACGCAGCAGCTCGCGCCACCGCGCAGAAGGCCCACACGGGTCTCATCACGTCCGCACGCTGCAAGCGCAACAAGGCGGCAGGCACGATCAACTACATCTCGCCGTTCGGCTACGACGCCGCGGCGACGATCATGGAAGTCTTCGAGGCGCAGCATCTCGGCTACTTCAACGCGCTCTGCCTGAAGGTGTCGTTCAACGCCAGCTCGTTCACGTCCGAGCAGCTCGTGTCGTCGGGTCGTGGCCAGGTGACGGCGATCGGATCGGCAGCCGACCACATCCTGTCGGTCGCCGCCGGGGCGAACCTCACCGCCGTCGCGACGTATGGCGACACGGACCCGCACGCGATCTACGCGCAAACGAAGATCCAGTCACTGAAGGATCTGGAGGGCGGGACGCTCGGCTACCACACCAACATCACGCCGGCCGCCATTGCGATGCTCGTCAAGGCGGGTGCTGACGTGTCGAAGGTGAAGATGATCCTGCTGACGAGCTACGACCCGACCGTCGTCACGCGCGGTCAGATCGATGCTGCTGTCGGCTTCGCATCGAACGAGCCGCTCCAGCTGAAGGCATCGGGCGCGCCGTTCAAGGAGTACCGCCCCGCGGACTTCGGGATCAAGGGGACGTACAGCGTCATGCAGTGGAACACGACCTGGTACCGCAAGCACAAGGCGGTCGTGGCCGACTTCATGCGCGCAGACCTGAAGGCGCTCCACTTCTGCGTCGTTCACAAGGTCGAGTGCGTGAAGTACATCTCGCACCTCGCGGCAGCTGCCAACCAGGGCGCCGCATTCCCGTACGGCCGTCAGCTCGCGACGTGGAACTTCGAGTCGCAGTACGTGACGGGCGACAAGGTCGGTGGCTACGGCGTGCAGACGCTCGCCGAGTGGAACACCGAGTATCAGGAGGTCCTGAAGTACGGCACGATGGCCGGCCTGACGGCCTCGAACAAGGTCCCGCCGCTCGCATCGGTGATGGACACGAAGCTCGTCGCCGGGCTCTACAACGGCACGAAGCTGATCTGGCCCGGTAAGTAAGCCGAACGACGTTCGAGACCCGGCACCGCAGCTACGCGCGCGGTGCCGGGTCTCACTCTGTACGGCCCCGAGGAGGGACGAATGAGGTACCGACCACTAGGACGCACCGGCATCGTCGTCAGCGAGCTCTGTCTCGGCACGATGATGCTCGGCGAGTGGGGTAACACCGACGAGGGCGATTGTCACCGGATGGTGCATCGCGCGCTCGACGCGGGG
>DASZBP010000020.1:0-14200 GCA_035943915.1 Gaiellaceae bacterium
ACCTGCCGCACCTGCGGGTTGAGCGTCTCTGCGAGCACGACCTTCGAGCGCCCGGTCGCGTGCTTGGCGACGTAGCAGGCGTCCGCCGCGACCGTGGTTCCGTCGTAGCCGGAGGCGTTCGAGACGTCCATGCCGGTCAGCTCGCAGATCGCCGTCTGGTACTCGAAGATCGCCTGCAGCACGCCCTGGCTCATCTCGGGCTGGTACGGCGTGTACGCGGTGAGGAACTCGCCGCGCTGCAGGACGGCGTCGACCACCGCGGGGACGTAGTGGTCGTAGATACCGGCGCCGAGGAACGACACCTCGTCGACGACGTTCTTTGCGGCGAGCTCTTCCATGTGCCGCTGCAGCTCCGACTCGGAGAGCGCCGGCAGCACATCGAGCTCACGGTCGAAGCGAACACCCGCGGGGATGTCGCGGAACAGCTCTTCGATCGACCCAACACCGATCGCCGCGAGCATCTCCTCGCGGTCGGCGTCGGTCAGGGAGAGAAACGGATGGCTCAAGACTCTTCGACGACCTTCTTGTACGCGGCTACGTCGAGCAGCTCGTCGCGCTCGGAAGGGTTCGTCATGCGGATGCGGATCAGCCAGCCGTCGCCGTACGGGTCCTCGTTCACCGTCTCCGGCGCGTCGACGACCTTCGCGTTGACCTCGAGCACCTCGCCGGACAAGGGAGAGATGAGGTCGGAAACCGCCTTGACGGACTCGACCTCGCCGTATGACGCGTCCTTGGTGACGGTCGCGCCTTCGCTCGGCGGCTCGTAGTGCACGAGCTCGCCCAGCGCGTCCTGCGCGTACCAGGTCACACCGAGCACGGCCTCGTCGCCGTCGATGCGGGCCCAGTCGTGTTCGGCGTGGTAGAGGAGATCCTCGGGGTACGACTCGTTCGCGGCCACCTCACGCACGCTCCTTCTTGTAGATGGGCTTCTTGACGACCTCTGCGCGGCGAGGCTTGCCGCGCACGTCGATGACCAGTTCTGTTCCGGCCTTGCTCTGCTCCACGGGCACGTAGCCCATGCCGATGCCGACGTCGAGCATCGGCGACTGCGTTCCCGACGTGACCTCCCCGCCGCCTTCGATGCTCATGCCCTGGCGCGGGATTGCCTTCTCCGTCATCACGAACGGGACGAGCTTCTGCGTGGGGCCGTTCGCCTTCACCTCGCGCAACCGAACGGCGCCGGTGAACTCCGTGTAGAGGGCACAGCACCAGCCGAGCCCGGACGAGATCGCGTCCCACTCGGTGCCGATGTCGTTGCCGTGCAGCGGGAAGCAGACTTCGAGGCGCAGCGTGTCGCGCGCGCCGAGGCCCGCCGGCGTGACGCCGCGCGTGATGATCGCATCCCACAGCGCGCCCGCGTCGTCCGCCGTGCACATCAGCTCCACGCCTTCTTCTCCCGTGTAGCCCGTGCGGTTGACCATGACCTCGATCCCGTCGATCTCGCCCATCGCGAACGTGAACGCCTTCCCGGGCTCGAGGCCGAGACGCTCGAGCGCGCGCGGGCCTTGCACCGCGAGCAGCGCGTAGTCGTCCGAGACGTCGCGCACGTCGGAGCCGCGCTGCTCGCGCTCCCTAAGCCAGCGGAGTGCCGCATCGGTGTTCGACGCGTTGACGACGAGCAGGTACCGAAACTCGTCGAGCCGGTAGACGATGAGGTCGTCGACGATGCCGCCGTCCTCGGTGGTCAGCAGCGTGTACTGCGCGTTGCCGGGCTCGAGCTTGTCGATGTCGTTCGAGAGCGCCGACTGCAGCACGTCGCGCGCGGTCGGCCCCTCCACCTCGATCTGCCCCATGTGCGAGACGTCGAAGACGCCGGCGTCGGTACGCACCGCCCGGTGCTCCTTGATGACGCCCTCGTACTGGACGGGCATCTCCCAGCCGGCGAACGGCACCATCCGCGCCCCGAGGGCGACGTGGCGGTCGTGCAGCGGCGTCTCGCGGAGGGCCTGCATCCCGCAGCGATGCTACTCAGCCGGCGTGGGCCTCCACGAAGGGATCGTGACGGTCACCTTCAACCCTCCGGATTCCCGCGGCACGGCCGTCGCGCTACCACCGTGGATCGCGGCTATCGACGCGACGATCGCAAGCCCGAGGCCCGACCCGCCGTGGGCGGCTCGCTCGTCGAGGCGCTGAAATGGCTGGAAGATCCGGCCCGCGTCTGCGACGCGAATGGTCGGCCCCGTGTTCTCCACCGTCAGGCGCGCGGCCCCTCCCGAGGCGCGCGTGGTGATCCAGACGTCGCCCGCCGGAGCGTTGTACCGAATGGCGTTGTCCAGCAGGTTCGCGAAGAGGCGCTCGACGAGCACGGGGTCGCCGGCGAGCGCGGCAGGCTCGAGGTCGGGGTGCATCCGCCGGTCTGCCGTATCAGCCGCCTCGAGGACGTCTTCCGCCACGGTGGCGAGGTCGATTTCCTCGTGCACCGTGAGCCCGCGCTCATTTCGCGCGAGGATCAACAATGCGCCGATGAGCTGCTCCGCGTGGTCGACGGCAGCGCGGAGGTCCTTCGCCATGTCGCGCAGGTCGTCCGGCGTCCCCTTGGGATCGTCCAGCACGACGTCGATGGTCGCGCGCATCACCGCCAGCGGGGTGCGCAGCTCGTGCGAGGCGTTGGCAATGAAGCGCCGCTGCCCTTCGAACGCGTCCTGAAGCCGGCCGAGCATCTCGTCGAAGGTGTCTGCGAGCTCGCGCAGCTCGTCGCGCGGGCCACGCAGCGCAACGCGGGCGGACAGGTTGTCCTCCGACGCGGCACGGGCCGCGGACGTGATGCGGTGCACGGGGCGCAGTACGCGCCCGGCAGCGACCCAGCCCAGGAATGCCGCAAGCGCGACAACCACGGCAAGGGTGATGAGGGAGTACAGCAAGAGGTGCGACAGGGTTAGGGCGCGCTGGTGCTGCGCTCCCTCCAGCTGGAAGTACTCGCTGCATTTCGCGAGTAGCCGGTCGGTGGGATGCGCGCGGCAGAGCGCGAGGAACGCGGCCGGGGGACGCCCGCCTTGCCCCTTCGGCTCGAGGTGTGCCACCAGCGCGTAGCTGACCCCGACGACGATCGCTCCGCAAACGGCGAACAAGCCGCTGTAGAGCAGGGTCAGCCGGGTGCGAACGGTAAGCCCGACCCGGCTCGTCACATCCGGTAACCCTTGCCGACCACCGTCTCGATCAGAGGCGGCGTGCCGAGCTTGCGCCGGAGGCGCGCAACCGTGACGGACACGATGTTGCTGAACGGATCGGCGTTGGCATCCCACACGCGCTCGAGCAGCTCCTCGGCGCTGACGACCGCGCCGTCGGCAGCGAGCAGCGTCTCGAGGATCCCGAACTCCTTGCGCGTGAGCGAAAGCGCGCGGTCGGCCCGGCTCGCGCGGTGCCGCGCGCGGTCGACGGCGAGGTCGCCGTGTCGCATCACCGGTGGGGCTGACGGCATCCGGCGCGAAAGCGCACGCACGCGCGCGACGAGCTCGGCGAAGGCAAAGGGCTTGCCGAGGTAGTCGTCCGCGCCGAGCTCCAACCCGTCGACCCGGTCCTCGATGCCGTCGGCGGCCGTCAGCATCAGGATCCGCGGGCCCGATCCCGCCAGTTCACGGCACACCCTGTCACCGTGCAAGACCGGGAGATCGCGATCGAGCACGATGACGTCGTACGTGGTCTGGGCAGCGGCACTCAACGCCGCCTCGCCGTTGTGTACGACGTCGGCGGCCATCCCGACCTGCCGCAGCCCTTGCGCGATGCGGCCCGCAAGCGCCGTGTGGTCTTCGACGACCAGCACTCGCATGCCCCCAGTATGCGCCGACCGAGGTGACATCGGTGCGACATCGGGGGTAGCGGGGATGTCACACCCGGAGGCGTAGAACTGAGTCCGTGAGGCGGACGGAAGCACTGCTCGCTGCGTTGGCGTTTGCCGCGTTGTGCGTCGCGGTCCTGACCGTCACGGCCCAGACCGCCGAGCCCGACGACGGCGCCTACCACCACTCGATCGTCGCGATCACGAGCGGGCACATGCTGACTCTGTCCGCGCGGCAGCTGTATGCAGTCGAGGCGAAGATGCACGACCCAGCGATCGGCCAGCCGCCGGGCCAGTGGATAGAGGTAGCGCACAACCGCTACATCAGCGAAAAGGATCCCGGCTATCCGTATCTCGCGGCGCCGTTCCAGGAGCTCGGCATCATCCGCCTTGCACCACTCTTCTATGGCCTCCTCGCATGCCTCGGCCTCTTCGCAGGGGCGCGCCGCTGGCTCGGGTGCTTCGGCGGCGCTACCGCGGTCGGCCTCTACTGCTCATCCGGGAGTGCCCTCTCGTTCGCGTGGCGCGACTACATGCCCACGTTCACCGATGCGTCGCTCGTAGCGGCTGGATCGGGGGCGCTCCTCTGGTCGCTGCTTGCGACCGACGCCACTCCTCGCCGCCGCCTGTGGTTCGGCCTCGGCGGGTTCGCAGCGCTGGAGCTCGCCACGTTCGCGCGTTACACGAACATCGTGATCCTCGGCTGCGCAGTAGTGGCTGTCGTTGCCGCGGCGTGGTCCGGCGCGGTGCCGCGGCGCATGCTGGGCTGGTGGCTGACCACTGTGGTGGTCTTCGCCGCCGGCGTCGGCACCTTCGACGACGTCGTATATGGCGGCCCGCTGACGACTGGTTATGCACGGGGCGAGGTGAAGTTCAGTCTCGGCGCAATCGGGACGAACCTTCGAGTGATGCCCCGGCACCTGCTCGAGTCGATGCCGATGCTCGTGCTCGGGGTGGCGGCCGTTGCGTGCATCGTCGCGCGCGCGGCGGCGCGGCGTGAGCACAGCGACGCCCGCCGCGATCTGTGGGTTGGGCTGGCGGTCGGCGGATCGTGGCTGTCGATCTGGGGGCTCTACTCCGCGTACACCTGGACAACGGACCTGACCAACTACCCCATCTCGGACGTCCGCTTCTACGTGCCGGCGCTCGGTGCGATCGCTCTGCTCGGCGCCTGGCTGATCACCCGGATCCCGGGCACCGCTGTACGAGCCGGGGTGTCCGTCACCGTCACGGCCTCACTCTTCGTCCTCGGAGTCTGGTCGTTTCACGCGATGTATGCGGAGTTCGGCGTGCCGCTCCATGGCTGACTGCCCGTCAGCCGAGGTAGGCATCGACTAGTCGGAGAGATTCGCCGACGACCGCTGGGAGGCATCGCGACACCGCTCCATCGAGCGGGAGCCACGCGTAAGCGTCGTGCTCGGCGTCGAGCGTGATCGCTTCGTCGCCGGGCGCCTCGGCGCAGAAGAGCGCCACCTCGTCGATCACGTGCGCGACTGGAAAGAACGCGAGCGTCAGCCCGGCCTCCTCGAGCAACTCGCGAGCGGCCGCCTCCTCCCGCGTCTCGCCCGGCTGGCGCGCTCCTGACGGCGGGGTCCCCGCCCACTCGCCCTCGTACTCCGGACCGTGGTGGGCGCGATGCAGCAGGAGGTACTCGCACCCTGTTGCACTCCGCCGCCACACCACCACCGACGAAGCATGGGGATTCTCGTCCGCAACTGGCAGCCCGTCCCAAGTCGTCTCCACGCACTGAAGTGTCGGCGCAGACAGCCGTCAAAGCTCTTCGAGTCCGCCGCCGGAGCCCGGCTTCGCCGGGCGGGAGGCCACCGCGCTCGCGGGACGGCACGCCAAGGGAGGGATGGGCCATGGGAAGGGAACCGCAGGTTCTCTTCCCATAAAGAGAACGAGGCCCCGCTTGTGACGGGGCCTCGGACCGGGTCGTGTGGGACTTTTCAGTCCCGAGAGGGCACTTCGTTCATGGCCGCTCTCGCGAGCTTCTAAACCTCTACTCGTCGCGCAAGAACGACGGCACCTCGAGCGCGTCGGGCGACACGTCGAAGTCCGGCGCGGAACGGCCGCCGCCCAGCGAGCCGGCAGTCTCGATCCCACCCGACCGCGCCCGGCGGCGGCGCTGGGCGCCGAACCCGGTGGCGATCACGGTGACCCTGACCTCGTCGCGTGCCTGGTCGTCGATCACCGCGCCGAAGATCACGTTCGCGTTCTGGTCGGCGGCGCTGGTGACGACCTCGGCGGCCTCGTTGACCTCGAACAGGCCGAGGTCGGGCGGGCCGGTGATGTTGAGCAGGACGCCGGTCGCGCCCTCGATCGACGACTCGAGCAGCGGCGAGCTGACAGCCGTGCGCGCGGCGTCGGTGGCGCGGTTCTCGCCCTGCCCGATGCCGATACCCATCAGGGCCGAGCCGGCGTCGCGCATGATCGTGCGCACGTCGGCGAAGTCGAGGTTGACGATGCCGGGCACCGTGATCAGGTCGGTGATGCCCTGGACACCCTGGCGCAGGATGTCGTCGGCCATCTTGAAGGCGTCCGACAGCGGCGTCTTCTTCTCGACCACCTGGAGCAGCCGGTCGTTCTCGATGACGATCAGCGTGTCGACCTTGTCGGAGAGCTCCGCGACGCCGCCCTCGGCCTGCTGCGACCGGCGGCGACCCTCGAACGCGAACGGCTTGGTCACGACGCCCACGGTGAGCGCCTCGAGCTCGCGCCCGATCTCGGCGACGATCGGCGCGGCGCCCGTGCCCGTGCCGCCGCCCTCGCCTGCCGTGACGAAGATCATGTCGGCGCCCTTGAGCGCTTCCTTCAACTCGTCGCGCGACTCCATCGCGGCCTCGCGGCCGACGTTCGGATCGGCACCCGCGCCGAGCCCGCGCGTCACCTTCGCGCCGATGTGGATCTTGACGTCCGCGTCACATCCCAGGAGCGCCTGCGCGTCCGTGTTGACGGCCACGAACTCGACGCCGGTGAGGCCGGCATCGACCATGCGGTTGACCGCGTTCGTACCGCCGCCGCCGACGCCGACGACCTTGATCACAGCCAGGTAGTTACCGGAGCGATCTCTCATCTTGATGTGGCTCGACCTCAAGCTCGAGTGCAGGTTGGGGCGGTCGAGCGCCTCCTTCCAGTAGGAGAGTAGGGACGGTTATCCACAGTGTCAACGCCAAAGGCGCAAGGCTCGACCAGCATAAGTCTCGACCTCAACCTCCGACTTGAGAGTTTGTGGAGAGCACTGGACGCTCGGGAACGCTCACGTCGACGTAGCCCGCGCCGGCTGTGACGCCAGTCATCCGGAGGATGCGGCGGGCGATCGAAAGCTTGAGATGGAGGTCGCCGACGTCCCCCAGCCGGACCTGAAAACCGCTCGCCAGGGTGAGCGTCAGCTGGGTCGCGTTGCTCGTCACTGCTTCGACGTGGCCCGGGAGCGTCGCCGAGCGCAGCGGCCCGACGGCGATGGCCGCAGCGGCCTCGGCAGCCGGCAGCGGCTTGCCCACCAGTGGCGCGTCGGCCTTCGTCGGCAGCCACAGGCGCGGCAGGCTCGAGAGCCGCGGGTTACCGAGCGACCGGAGCACGCGCCCGGTCGACGACACGAGGAACGCCGTCTTGCCTTGGCGGATGATCAGCACCGGGCGCTCGGCCGTGATCACGACCTCGAGCGTGTTCGGGAAGCGGCGGTCGAAGCGGAACGAACGGACGCCGGTGACCGTCGACAGGCGATCTGCGAGATCGGCTCCGCCGACGCGCAGGAGACTCTTCCCCACGTCACCTCCGATCGCCGCACGCGCCTGGGCGCGGATGGCGGGCGTGCCGCCACGGACGTCGAGGATGCGCACGGCAAAGATCGAGGTCTCGCGCGCGACGGCGTAGGCGCCGCCGGCGGCGAGCAGGATCGCGAGCGCGACGAGGAGCGAGCGGCCGGTCGGGACGAGCATCCCGATCTCGGGCACGGGCCGTCGCGCGGGCAGGACCGCGGTGCGGGCAGTGGGCCTGCGACGGCTCGCCACCCGTCACAGTTCGGCGTCGAGGGCGGCTCCCCTACAGGCGCAACGATCCGAGAAACCGGACCTCGTGGACCAGCTCGACCCCGAACTGCTCCTGCACGCGCCGGCGCGCCTCGACCATGAGGGCGACGCAGTCGGCCGACGTCGCGCCCCCGGCGTTCTCGATGAAGTTCGCATGCATCGGCGAGATCTGCGCGCCCCCGATCCGGTGACCCTTCAACCCGCACTCCTCGATCAGCCGGCCGGCGCCCCTGTCGCCCGGCGGGTTCTTGAAGACCGACCCGAACGTCCGCTTGTTCGTCGGCTGCGTCGCCTTGCGCTGCGCGAGCAGCTCGGCCGCGCGCGCCTTGACCTCCGCCGTCTCGCGCGGCTCGAGGCGCACACGCACCTGAGCCACGACCTCCCCGGGAGCGAGCCCCGAGTGCCGGTAGGAAAGGTCGAGCTCCGCGACCGAGAGCGTGCGCACGCCCTCCGCACTGACGTCGACCGCGTCGATGAGCACGTCCTTGAACTCCGTGCCGTATGCGCCGGCATTCATCCGCACCCCGCCGCCTGTTGTTCCGGGGATCGCCGACGCGAACTCGAACCCACCGAGACCCGCGTCACGCGCGCGGTGCACGCAGACCGCGTTCGCCGCGCCGCCGCCGGCCGTCAGGACGTCGCCGTCGACGCTCACAGCTGCGAGCTCCCCCGCAAGCTTCAGCACGAGCGCGACGACGCCCTCGTCGGCGACGAGCAGGTTCGAACCGAGTCCGATCGCCTCGACGTCGCCGTCATGTCTGCGCAGCAGCTCATGCAGCTCGTCGATCGTCTCCGGCTTCGCGAACCAGCGGGCAGGCCCGCCCGTGCCGATCGTCGTGTAGCGGGAAAGCGGGACGTTCTCATCCACGGATGATCCCCACCGCCCGGTCGACATCCCCCGCACCGACCACCAGCAGCACGTCGCCGGGCCGCGCGCGCCGCTTCAGGCGCGCGGCGCCTTCGTCGACGGTCGGCGTCCACGCCGCGAGCACGCCTTGATCGCTGAGCGCATCGACGACCAGCTTGCCCGTCACGCCGGGCAGCGGCTGCTCACGCGCGGGATAGACGTCCGTCACCGTTACGTCGTCCGCTGCCGCCAGCGACTGCGCGAGCTCGACGGCGAGGTGGCGCGTGCGCGAGTACAGGTGCGGCTGGAAAAGCACGCGCAGCGTCGAGTCGGGGAACCGCTCACGTACCGCCGAGATCGTCGCCTCGACCTCGCTCGGGTGATGGCCGTAGTCGTCGACGAGCGTGACACGGTCGAGCGCGTGCACCTCGAACCTCCGGCCGGTGCCGGTGAAGCGCGCCAGCGCGTCGCGGCCGTCGACGTCGAGCAGCGAGAGCGCCGCGAGCGCCGCGCCTGCGTTCAGGCGATTGTGCTCCCCGGGCAGCGCAAGCGCACCGTCGTACGGCGGAGCGTCGCGCACGACGTGCTTCGCGGTCGAGAGCCAACGGTCGAACTCCGCCTCGATCTCCGCGAGTGACGCGTACTCCGAATGGTGGTCGAGCTCGATGTTCGTGACGACGGCGATCTCGGCCGGCAGCGAGAACACGGTGCGGTCAGACTCGTCGCCCTCGACGACGAGATGGCCGGTGCCGAAGCCTGCGTTCGATCCGAGCTGCGGCACCGGCGCGCCGATCAGCCACGCGGGATCCTGCCCGGCCTCGCGTAGCGCGAACGCGATCATCGCCGCCGTCGTGCCCTTGCCGTGCGTGCCGCCGACGACGATCGAGGGACGCTGCTCGACCAACTGGCGCAGGAACTCCACGCGGCGCAGCCCCGGCACAGACGGGTACGCGGACGAGACGACTGCCTCCCAGCCGTCCGGCACGACGGGCTCCGGCGCGATCTCGATGTGCATGCCTGCGAGCGGCTCCATGTACGGCGTGCGAACGCGGTCCCAACCGCCGACCTCTGCCCCCCACACGCGCGCCAGCTGCGCGTACGCGCTCATCCCCGCGCCGCCGATCCCCACGAACCAGAGCTTGCGTCCGTTCATCGGGCCAGCTCGATCAGTGCGTCGGCGATCTCCGCCGCGGCGTCCGGGCGCGCCGCGCCGAGCATCGCACGGCTCATCTTCTCGCGGCGCTCGGTGTCGCCGAGCAGCGAGCGCACGAGCTCCGGCACGCGGCCGAGCGACTGCTCACGCACCATGATCGCGCCACCAGCGTGCTCGAAGTGCTCTGCGTTTCGCGCCTGGTGATCGCCCGTCGCGAACGGGTACGGCACGAGAATCGCGGGGCGGCCGGCGGCGGCGATCTCCCACACGCTCGAGCCCGCGCGCGCGAGGACGAGGTCGCAGGCCGTGAGTGCGGCGTTGAAGCGGTCGGTCGCGGGGATGACGCGATAGTCCGGCCGCGAGACGCGGCGCTTCACGGACTCGTAGTCGCGCGCGCCGGTCTGGTGCAGGATCGCAGGCCCGTTCGCCGCCCATGTCTCGACGACGAACTCGTTGAGCGCCGTCGCGCCGGCAAGCGCGCCGAAGACGCCGAGCACCGGAACGTCAGGCGGCAGCTCGAAGATCTCGCGCGCCTCTGCCTGCGACACCTCCTCGTGCGGCGGCAGCGGGCGTCCGACGACCTGCGACTTGCGCGCGTACCGCGACGCGATCGGGTACGCGAGGAACAGCTTGCGCGCGAACGGCGCGGCCAGGCGGTTCGCGAGCCCGAGATGCGCATCTGCCTCGGTCAGGGCCGTCGGGATGCGCAGCCGCGAGGCGGCGAACACCATCGGCCCGGCGACGAAGCCGCCCGCGCCGAGGACGATGTCCGGCTGCCGGCGCCTGAGGATCCGGCGGCACGCGATCGGCGCCGACCCGGCGAGCAGCAGCGCACGCGCGAGCGCGACGCTCGGCCGCCGCGGCAGTCCGGTGATCCGGAACGTGTCGAGCTCGTAGCCGGCTTCAGGAACCAGACGCGCTTCGACGCGATCCGGCGACCCGGCGAACGTCACGTCCACTCCGCGCTCGTTCAGTGCTCGTGCGACTGCGAGCGCGGGCAGGACGTGACCGGCTGTCCCGCCGGCTGCGATCAGACACCGAAGTTGCCGCTGCATTCCCACGCTCCGCGATGTTAAGGAGGATGCCGACCCCGGCGAGCAGGACGACGAGGCTGGAGCCGCCGTACGACAGGAACGGCAGCGGGATCCCGGTCAGCGGCGCCGCTCCCATGACGGCCGCGATGTTGATCGCCGCCTGGGCGCAGACGAGCGCCGTGATGCCCGTCGCGAGCCGCTTGCCGAAGGGGTCGCGGCAGCGCAGCGCCACTGTCAGCCCCGCGTAGGCGAACACCGAGTAGGCGACGATCACCGCAGTGACGCCGAGCAGGCCGAGCTCCTCGCCGATGTTGGCGAGCATCATGTCGGTGTGCGCTTCCGGGAGATAGAAGATCTTCTGGACGCCGTTGCCGATGCCGACGCCGAAGACGTGGCCTGAGCCCATCCCGATCATCGCCTGCGCGATCTGGTAGCCGGTGCCCTGCGCGTCCTGCCACGGGTGGAGAAACGCGAAGAAGCGCGCGCGGCGGTACGGCTCCATGTAGATGGCGATCGTCCCGAGCGTGCCCGCGATGCCGAGCGCGGCGCCGAGGACGCGCGCCGGCGTGCCGGCCACGAGCAGCACCGACGCCAGCATCAGCATCATCGCGATCGCCGTGCCCATGTCCGGCTCGAGGATCAGCAGCACCGAGAACACCGCGGCGAGTGCGCCCGCGGGGCGCCAAAGCTCGCGCAGCGTGCGCGGAGCTTTCTTCGTCGCGAAGTAGGAGGCGGCCCAGATCGCGAGCGCGAGCTTCGCGAATTCGGACGGCTGGAAGACGGCGGGGCCGAACGAGATCCAGCGGCGCGCTCCGTTGATCGCCGGGCCGACGACGAGCACCGCCGCGAGCGTCGCGAGCGAGATGACGATCAGGGTCGGCGCGATATGCCGCAGCCGGCGGTAGTCCCACCGCTGCGCGACCGTCATCAGCACGATGCCGAGCGCGGCGTAGATGCCCTGCCGCTTGAGGTAATAGGTCGGGTCCTTGCCGCCGAGCGCGGCCGCTGCCGACGTCGCGCTGTAGACCATCACCAGGCCGAACGCGACCAGGCCAAGCGTGACCAGGACCAGCAGCCTCGATTCGACGTCTCCCCGCCTCATCAGAGGTGGATTCGCTAGCGGAGGACCAGCTCCTTGAAGGCCTCTCCGCGCGCCTCGAAGTTGGCGAACTGGTCGAAGCTGGCGCAGGCGGGGCTGAGCAGGACGACGTCGCCCGGCCGGGCGAGCTCGCGCGCGTGCGCGACAGCCCGCTCGAGCGTCTCGTCGACGTGCCCCTCCACCACCTCCCCGATCCGCGGCCCCTCGGCGCCGATCAGGTGGACGGCTCGGACGTTCGGCCCGATCGCGGCGGCCAAGGGCGCGAAGTCCTCGCCCTTCGGCGACCCCCCGAGGATGAGGTGCACCGGCTCGCCGGCGTACGCGGCGAGCCCGCGCAGTGCGGCGGCGACATTCGTCGCCTTCGAGTCGTTGACGAACCGGACGCCGTCGTACTCGGCGACGAGCTCGAGCCGGTGGGGCACTCCTGGAAACGTCCTCAGCGCGTCGGCAATCGCGTCGTCGTCTATCCCTGCGGCGCGCGCGGCCGCTGTCGCGGCCGCCGCGTTCTCCCGGTTGTGCGTGCCAAGGATCAACGGCTCCGCCGGCAGCGGGTCGTCCGCCGAGAACTCGATCCCCTCGAGCCCCATCCCGCGCGGGACGACCTTCGCGCGTGTGCGCTCGAAGATGCGCAGCTTTGCGGCGCGGTACGCGTCGAACGTGCCGTGGCGGTCGAGATGGTCCGGCTCGAGGTTCAGCAGCACGGCGACGTCGCACGCGAGCTCGTGCACGTCCTCGAGCTGGAACGACGACAGCTCGCAGACGACCCACTCCGCCGGCTCGATCGACGTCAGCGGCGTGCCGACGTTGCCCGCGACTGCGACGTCGCGCCCCGCGGCGCGGAAGATCGCGCCGAGCAGCTCGACGGTCGTCGTCTTCCCATTCGTCCCGGTGACGCCGACGAACTTCGAGCCGGCGAGCCGCCGGTAGCCGAGCTCGACCTCCGACCACACCGGGATCCCGCGTTCGCGCGCCGCCTGCACGAGCACAGCCTCACCGGGGACGCCCGGCGACTTCACGACGACGTCAACACCGTCGAGCAGCGAGAGGTCGTCCTCGTTCCCGAGCGAGCGGTCGACGAGCACCGGGTCGTCGAACAGCTCCGCCGCCGCGCGCCCTGAGCGCGCGAGGCCGTAGATGAGCGCTCTCAATGCGGGCGGATGTTCGGGTAGTACTTGTAGAAGAGCGCGAACCCGGCGGCGCACAGCAGTGCGGTGACGATCCAGAACCGCACCATGATCTTCGTGCCCGACCACGCCTTCATCTCGAAGTGGTGATGTATCGGCGCGATCAGGAAGATGCGCCGCCCCCAGTACTTGAAGCTCACCACCTGGAGGATCACCGACAGCGCCTCGATCGCGAAGATCCCGCCTACGAAGAGCAGCAGCAGCTCGACCTTCATCATGATCGCCATCGCTGCGAGCGCGCCGCCGATCGCCATCGCACCGGTGTCGCCCATGATCACTTCAGCCGGGAACGCGTTGAACCACAGGAACCCGATCACCCCGCCGATCAGCGCCGCGCCGATGAATGCGATGTCGAGCCGGTTCTCGATCCGCCCGTGGCTCGCGGTGCTCGACCGGATGTAGATCGTCACAGCCATCGCGACGAACGTCGCGAGCGCGATGATCCCGGTGCCGGCGGCAAGACCGTCGACGCCGTCCGCGAGGTTCACGCCGTTCACGGCGCCGGCGATGATCAGGAAGACGAGCACGTACCAGGCCGGGCCGAGCGGCAGCCACTTGTCGACGATCGGGATGAACACGTCGTGGCGCAGCTGCTGGTGGTGCGCGGCGAACCCGACCGCGGCGGCGATCGCGATCAGAAGCAGCATCTTCCACCGGCCGCGCAGGCCGAGTGACCGCTTGTGGCGCAGCTTGATGAAGTCGTCGAGGAAGCCGACTGCGCCGCAGGCGATCATCGTCCCGAAGACGGTGAGGGCGGGCAGCGTGAAGCGGGTCAGCGCGAGGAACGCGACCACGGCCGAGCCGACGAACAGCAGACCCCCCATCGTCGGGGTGCCCTGCTTCTCGCGGTGGTGCTCGAGCTCGTCGCGGATGTTCTGGCCGAACTCGTTGCGGCGCAGGAAAGCGATGAACGTCGGGCCGCTGAGGATGGCGATGATCAGAGCGACGAGCGCGGCGACGAGGACTCTGGCCATCTAGACGCCCAAGTTCTCCGCGACGGCCGCGAGTCCCACTGCCAGCGATCCTTTCACGAGCACGACGTCACCGGGCTGCAGCATCGCCTTGAGGCGGGTGGCC
>DASZBP010000021.1:0-9756 GCA_035943915.1 Gaiellaceae bacterium
GCGCTCGAGAAGCTCCTTTGACGCTGCTCCGCCTCGCCGGCCACCGCACATTCGCCAGCCTGCGGCGCCACTACAACTACCGCCTCTTCTTCGCGGGCCAGCTGACGTCCGTCTGCGGGACGTGGATGCAGAACATCGCGCTCGCATGGCTCGTCGTGCAGCTCGCACCGAGCAACAAGGGCCTGGCACTCGCGATGTTCTCGATCTGCCGCTTCGGCCCGTTCATGCTCTTCGGCCTCTTCGCGGGCGTCGTCACCGACCGCTTCGACAACCGCCGCACCATCATCGTGACGCAGTCCGTGCAGATGGTGTTTGCCGCAGCGCTCGCCGTGATCGCCCTCACCGGCCACTCGAGCCTCGCCGAGGTCGACGTGATCGCATTCCTGACCGGCATCGCGATCGTGTTCGACGCTCCGTCGCGCCAGGCGCTCACGTTCCAGATGGTCGGCCGTGACGAGCTGCCGAACGCCGTCGCGCTCAACTCGAGCCTCTTCAACACGGCGCGCATCTTCGGCCCCGCGCTCGCAGGCGTGATGATCGCGGCCGTCGGCGTCGGCTGGTGCTTCACCGTCAACGCCGTGAGCTTCCTCGCCGTCCTCGGCGGGCTGCTCGCGATGCGCAAGAGCGAGCTCTACCCACTCGCCGACCGCCGCCGCCCGACCGTGCTGAAGGGAACACGCGAAGGATTCGCGTTCGTCTGGCGCAACCGCACGGCGCGCACGGTGATCCTGATGATGGTCGTCTTCGCGTCGATCAGCTTCAACTTCAACATCCTGCTCCCGGTGCTCGCGAAGACGACGCTGCACGGGACGGCGATCACGTTCGGCCTGATCAGCGCCTGCTTCGGCGCCGGCGCCCTCCTCGGCGCGCTCGCGAGCGCCGCCGTCGCCAAGACGAGCTGGAGGGTCATGCTCGCGGGCGCCGCCGGCTTCGGCGTGTGTGAGCTGCTGATCGCGCCGCTCTCGAACGAACTCGCCATCGGCGCGCTGCTCTTCGCCTCCGGCATCTTCTTCACGAGCTACACGTCGAACTCGAACGCCGCGATCCAGCTCGAAAGCCCTGACTACATCCGCGGCCGAGTCCTCGGGCTCTATTACTACGCGTGGAACGGGCTCGCGCCGGTCGGCTCGCTGCTGGTCGGCTGGCTCTGCGACTCGGGCGGGACGCGGCTGGCCTTCGGCGTCGCCGGCGGCAGCGCCCTCGTCGTCACCGCCCTCGGCGCGGCCGCCGTCAAGCGCCCGCGGCGGGTCCGCCCGGTGCTCCAGGCCGAGCCGGCGACCGAGCGACTCGCCGCTTGACCTGGCACAGGGCCGTGCCCAAGCCTTAGACTCGCGCCCTCAGTACTCGCGAAGGGGAGGTCGTGGGGTATGGCGCAGGTGTCGTTCGACCGGGTGAGCAAGATCTACCCCGACGGCACGCGTGCCGTGAACGACCTCAATCTCGACATCCAGGACGGCGAGTTCATGGTCCTGGTCGGCCCCTCCGGCTGCGGCAAGACGACCGCGCTCCGCATGGTCGCCGGCCTCGAGGAGATCTCCGAGGGCGTCCTGCAGATCGGCGACCGGGTCGTGAACCACGTGCCGTCGCGCGACCGCGACATCGCGATGGTGTTCCAGAGCTACGCGCTCTACCCGCACCTCTCGGTCTACGAGAACATCGCATTCGGCCTCCGGCTCAAGAAGATGTCGAAGGAGGAGATCGACAAGCGCGTGCAGCAGGCGGCGAGGTTGCTCGGCCTCGAGGAGTTCCTCAAGCGCAAGCCGCGCGCGCTGTCGGGTGGACAGCGACAGCGCGTGGCGATGGGTCGCGCGATCGTGCGCGAGCCATCGGCGTTCCTGATGGACGAGCCGCTCTCGAACCTCGACGCGAAGCTGCGCGTACAGATGCGCGCAGAGATCGCGAAGCTGCAGAGCGACCTCGGTGTGACGACGGTCTACGTCACGCACGACCAGGTCGAGGCGATGACAATGGGTGATCGCGTCGCCGTCATGCGAAAGGGCGAGCTGCAGCAGGTCGCGGACCCGCAAGAGCTCTATGACCGCCCCTTGAACCTCTTCGTCGGCGGCTTCATCGGCAGCCCGGCGATGAACATGCTCGACGCGAACATCCAGCAGTCGAACAGCGACATCACCGCGCAGATCGGCGACCAGGCAATCACGCTCGGCAATGAGACGCTCGAGCAGCGTCCCGCATTGCGCGACTACGTCGGCAAGTCGGTGATCATCGGCATCCGTCCGGAGGACCTCGAGGATGCGGCGCTCGAGACAGGCGCACCGGACAACCGCACGTTGAAGGGCCGTCTCGAGCTGCGCGAAGCGCTGGGCTCGGAGATCATGGCCCACTTCGCGATCCGCGCTGCGCACGCGGAGACCGACGAGATGAAGGAGCTCGCCCAGGACGTGGGCGCGCCCGAAGGAACCCCCCAGATCGGCGTACATGACAACGAGGCGGTCGTCGTGGGCCGCTTCGGTGCCCGCTCGAAGATCAAGGTCGGCGACGAGATTCGCGCCGTCGTCGACACGCGTGCGTTGCACTTCTTCGATCCAGGCACAGGAAACGGCATCTACGACTCCCCGAAAGGAGCAACTACGTGAAGCGAGTCTGGATCTCACTCGCTGTTGCAATCGCCGCAGTCCTGGCGATCACAGTGGCGAACGGAACGGCAGGCGCAAAGAAGGCGCAAGTGAACAAGGCCGTCTCCGGGACGATCAGCTTCGACGGCATCTGGACTGCATCGTCGGGCCAGAAGAACTTCCAGGACGTCATCAAGGGCTTCAACAAGCTCTATCCGAACGTCCACGTGAACTACAAGCCGGTCGGGAACAACCTCCCGACGGTGCTCGCGACGGCCGTCGCCGGCGGTCATCCGCCCGACATGGCGGACATCGCCCAGCCCGGCACGGTGAAGCAGTTCGCAACCGAGGGCAAGCTCAAGCCGATCGGCTACGCGAACGGCGTGATCGGCGCGAACTTCGCGCCGGCGTGGAAGTCGCTCGGCACGTTCAACGGCAAGCTCTACGCGCTTGTCTTCAAGGCGGCCAACAAGTCGGTCGTCTGGTACAACGTGCCCGCTTTCCACTCGGCCGGTGTGAAGGCGCCGAAGACGTTCTCGCAGCTTCTGAGTGACGCGAAGACGATCAAGCAGTCCGGCACGCCCGCGTACTCGATCGGTGGTGCTGACGGTTGGACGCTCACCGACATGTTCGAGAACATCTATCTCCGCATGTACGGCGCGGCGAAGTACAACGCGCTGAGCAACCACAAGATCAAGTGGACCGACAAGTCGGTGACCGCCGCACTGAAGAACATGGCGAAGATCATCGGCGACACCGGGAACATCGCCGGCGGCACGAGCGGCGCGTTGCAGTACGGCTTCAACGACTCCGTCACGAACGCGTTCTCCTCGCCGCCGAAGGCCGCGATGGTGTTCGAGGCGGACTTCGTGGGCGGCGTGATCACGTCGTCGACGAAGGCGAAGGCGAAGTCCGGCTTCAACACGTTCACGTGGCCGTCGATCACGCCCGGGCCTGACGCAGGCGCGGTCGAGATCGCGGGCGACCTGTTCGTCACGTTCCGCGACAACCCGGCGATCGAGGCGTTCGTGAAGTACCTCGCGTCGGCGCAGGCCGCCAAGATCTGGGCGCACGAGGGTGGCTTCGGCACCGGTAACCACAACGTGCCGTCGACGATCTACCCCGACCCGATCACCAAGGCCACGGAAGCACCGATCCTGTCGGCGAAGTCGGTCGTGTTCGACATGTCCGACAACCAGCCGCCGGCGTTCGGCGCAACTACGGGCCAGGGCGAGTGGGGCCTGTTCCAGCAATTCCTGAAGAGCCCGAAGAACATCGCGGGCATTCAGGCGAAGCTCGAGGCCGCCGCGAAGGCTGCCTACAAGAAGTAATTGGCTGAAGGAAGCATCACGGCGGAGCCGCCCGCAGCGGCGGCTCCGCCTGCTTCCGCCGCGGGCGCCGGGCTCGCGCGCTACCTGACGGGCGCGATCTTCCTCGCGCCCGCGATCGTGATGCTGACCGTGTGGATGGTCTACCCGGCCGTTTACACGATCGTCCGCAGCTTCTTCGGCCCGCAGGGCTTCCTAGGCACCTGGGTCGGCTTCGACAACTACAAGGACCTCTTCACGACGTCCACGCTGCGAACTGCGATCAAGAACAACGCGCTCTGGGTCGTCGTCGTCCCCGCGTTCGTCACTGCTGTCGGCCTCGTCTTCGCGGTGCTGACCGAGCGCGTGCGCTGGTCGGTCGCGTTCAAGATCGCGGTGTTCCTGCCGATGGCGATCTCCGCATTCGCGACCGGCGTGACGTGGCGGATCATGTACCAGCAGGATCCGGGCCAGGGCGCGATCAACGCGCTCGGCAAGACGATCTCCGGCGTCATCTCGCCGGCGGGCGTGCTCTCGAGCGCGGCCCCGTCGGAGTCGGCGCTCGTGCCGGCCGGCGGCGGGATGATCCTCAAGACGCCGCTGCATCCCGGCGGCGTCGCACTCCTCGGCCTGACGGCGATCCCGCCCGAAGCGGTGCCGTCGAGCGCGAAGCAGGCGGTGACACCGCCGACGAAGCCGGGCGACATCGTCGGAACGGTGTGGCGCGACTTCAAGCCCGGCGGCGGCGTGCCCGGCAAGGTCGAGAAGGGCGAGCTCGGCCTGCCGAACGTGACCGTCGATCTGAAGCAGGACGGCAAGACCGTGCAGTCGACGAAGAGCGACGCGAACGGCAGCTTCTCGTTCACCGGGCTCAAGGCGGGGACGTACAACACCGGCGTCGGCGCGGCGACGTTCGCGAAGCCGTTCGGCGGCTACTCGTGGCTCGGCCCGAGCCTGATCACGCCGTCGCTGATGATCGCCTACATCTGGATCTGGGCCGGCTTTGCCATGGTCGTCATTGCCGCCGGTCTCTCTGCCATGCCGCGCGACGTCCTCGAGGCGGCGCGCACCGACGGCGCGACGGAGTGGCAGACATTCCGGCGCGTCACCGTCCCGCTGCTCCTCCCCGTGCTGAGCGTCGTGTTCGTCACGATGATCATCAACGTCCTGAAGGTCTTCGACATCGTGTACGCGCTCGCACCGGAGTCGACGCAGCAGAACGCGAACGTGATTGCGCTCGCGATGTACTACACGGCGTTCCAGGGCGGCGGGAACTTCGGCGTCGGCTCCGCGATCGCGGTGTTCCTGTTCCTGCTCGTCATCCCGGTACTGCTCCTGAACATCCGCCGCTTCAAGAGAGAGGTGTAGATGGCCGCCACCGCAGTCGAGCTGCCGAACCCGCACGACACGACCTCCGCCCGCGTACTGCGCGCAGTCCTGAAGGCGCCGGTGAACATCGTGCTGATCGTGATCGGCTGCCTGTGGCTTGTACCGACGATCGGCCTCTTCTGCACGTCGATCCTCCCCGCGTCGGCACTCGCGTCGAAGGGCTGGTGGCAGATCTTCTCGAAGCCGAGCCTCGCGACC
Organism: Gaiellaceae bacterium; assembly: GCA_035943915.1. GTDB lineage: Bacteria > Actinomycetota > Thermoleophilia > Gaiellales > Gaiellaceae > PALSA-600. The sequence goes on from DASZBP010000021.1 coordinate 5,468, forward strand.
TGGTCGAACTACAACGCGCTGTTCCACAACCAGGGGCTGATCACCGCGCTGAAGACGACCGCCTACATCTCGGTCGGCAACACGCTGCTCGTCGTGATCATCGGCGCGATGGCCGGCTACGCATTCGCGTGGCTCGACTTCCCGGGACGCGACTGGGCGTTCATCGCCGTGATCGGCCTGCTCGTCGTGCCGATCCAGATGGCGCTGATCCCGATGTTCCGCCTTTACGACACGGTTGGGCTCTTCGACACGTGGTACGGCATCGCGCTGTTCCACGCGGCGTTCGGGCTGCCGTTCGCGATCTTCCTGCTGCGCAACTTCTTCGTCGGCCTGCCGAAGGACATCCTCGAGTCGGCGCGCATCGACGGCGCGTCCGAGGTGCGCATCTTCCTGAAGCTGATCCTGCCGCTCGGCCTGCCGGCGATCGCGTCGCTCGCGATCTTCCAGTTCCTCTGGACGTGGAACGACCTGCTCGTCGCGCTGACCTTCGGCCAGAACACCACGCCGATCACGGTGTGGATCTCCGGGCAGCTGCGCGAGTTCGGGACGAGCATCGACATCATCGCGCCCGCGTCCTTCATCTCGCTGGTGATCCCGCTCTGCGTGTTCCTCGCGTTCCAGCGGTACTTCGTGCAGGGCCTGCTCGCCGGTAGCGTCAAGTAGGCGTCATGCCAGAACGCGTAGCCATCGTCGGCAGCGGGCTCGCGGCCTTGGCCGCGTACGCCACGCTGCGCCATCGCGGCGTGCCGATCGGCGACATCACGGTCTTCGGCACGCACGCGGACCCGACCGAGGTCTGGCACGGCCGCGCGAAGGCGATCCGCCAATCACGGATGCGCTCGGAGTCGGAGGGGCATCTCGCCGCCGCGTCGTGGCCCGGGCTCGCGCTGCGCGACCGCGACCCGCGTGCGTGGCTCGCGACCACGGCGAACCGCTACCACCCGCCGGTAGACCTGTTCATCCGCCACGCGCAGCGCGTGACCGCCCGCAGCGGCTGGGAGCAGAGCTTCTGCGCGCAGCGTGTCGAGCGCATCGCGGCGGTCGACGGCGGCTTCGAGCTCGACGGCGAAGGGCCGTTCCGGCATGTGCTCGTCGCGACCGGTCACCCGGGCCTTGCGCGCCCGGTTCCCGGCTCGGTGCATGCATACGAGCCGCACGAGTACGCGAAGCAGGTAACGATCGTCGGTGCCGGCATGGCCGCCGCGCACGAGTGGCTGAACGCACTCGCCGCGGGCAGCGAAGTGGTGTCGGTGCGCCGGCGCGAGCCAACACGCCGCCCGCTCAACGTCCCGCGGCCGCTGCTCACGAAGCGCGGGCTCGACGCGTACCACGCGTCGTCGGCGGAGGAGCATGCCGCGACGCTCCGCACGCTCTCGCAGCCGTCGTACCCGCCGGGCGTCAAATGGGACGAGCCGCTGCGCGCCGCCGAGCGCGAAGGTCGCTTCCGCGTCGCGTCCGAGGTCAACGGCGCCGAGCAGGTCATCTGCGCGACCGGCTTCCTTGAAGGCTTCGCGCACGACCCGCTGCTCGCGCGCCTCGTGCAGGAGCACGAGCTGCCGACGCACGACCGCTGGATCGTGCTCGCGTCCGACTCCACCGTCGCCGCGCTGACCAACGGCAGAACGCTCTCCGTCGCCGGCATCGCCGGCCAGTGGGCGTTCCCCGCCGCCGACACGATCGCGGGCGCGAAGTACGCCGCCCGCGCTTTCACCCGCCGCGTATGTCGTACACGCTGAGAGGACGCATCGAGTCGCGGCTCGTGGCCGCACTGCCCGTGCTGCTCGTTGCGCTCGGGCTGCACCGCTGGTGGGCGATCGAGCTCGTCGCGCTGATGCTCGCCGTGCAACTCGCGCTCGATCTCGCCTACGACCGGCTGCTCGACTACCAGCCCGCTTGGCTCGCGGTGCCGCTTGGCGCGCTCGAACTCGGCGTCGTCTACGGCATCGTGCGCGCGCTCGACGTGATGTGGCCGCTCGGCTGGATGCTCGCGCTCTACGGGATCGGCTGGCTGAGCGCACAGGTCTTCGCGCACGCGGTGTTCCCGCGCGCACGGCTCGAGTACGGCGAGACCGGCGGCGAGCTCGGGCGCACAGGCGCAGGGCTTGCGCTAGTGGTCGGCGTCACGCTCGTCGCGGGCGTCGGCGCCGCGTACGCGGTGCGACCGCCGACGATCCACATCCACGGCACGGTGCAGGGGCCGCTCGTCATCCGCCATGCGGAGACGCTCGTCGGCGGAGTCGTCCGCGGTGGGATCATCGTGCGCGCGAGCCACGTCACGCTGCGCAACGTCACCGTCGTCGGCGGCGACTACGGCGTGAACGTCGAGCACGCGCAGCACGTGATGATCGAGCACGTGCGCGTCGTGCGGCCGCTGCTCGACGGCATCCGCGCGGTCGATGCCGGCGTGATGATCCACAACTGCTCGGTGACGTCACCCGCGGGCCGTCTCGTGACCGGCGTCCTGATCTCGTACTCGATGGGCCGGCCGATGAGCATGGTCGACGGCTGCACGATTGCCGGCACGCGCGAAGGCGTCGCAACGCACTCCTCGATGGTGAGCATCATGAACAACCACATCGTCGGCACCACCGAGCGAGGCATCCTGCTCGGAGAGATGTCGATGGACATGGCGACGCACAACACCGTGGAGGGCGCCCGCGGGATCGGGATCATCTGCATGGACCACTCGATGTGCGAGATCTCGCACAACACCGTCGCCGCGACGCAGCCTGACGGCCACCAGGACCCGACGCGTGGCGGCGTCGGCATCGAGGCGTTCTTCTACGCCGAGGCGAAGCTCGAGCACAACACGGTGATCGCCAGCCCCGGCGGCATGCGCGCATTCGACAACTCGGTCTTCACGTCGACGCTGCCGGGAATGTGAGCGCCACTCCGCGCTTCCAGCTCGTCGCGCGGACCGGGCATCCGAGCTTCCTCGACCTGCCATGGGACCAGCCGCTCGAGGAGTGGCGGTCGGAGCGGATCGTCAACCTGATCCGCGGGATCTCGCGCCACGTCGTGCGCTTCGTCGAATACGACGGCGCGCTCTACGCGCTGAAGGAGCTGCCCGAGCGGCCGGCGCGCCGCGAGTACACGCTGCTGCGGCGCCTCGAGGGTCAGGAGCTGCCGGTCGTCGAGGCGGTCGGTCTCGTCACCGGCCGGCAGGACGACCTCGACGCGGTGCTGATCACGCGGCACCTCGAATACTCGCTCCCCTACCGCGCGCTGTTCTACGGGACGGCGATCCCCGACCTGCGCACCCATCTGCTGAACGCACTCGTCGAGCTGATCGCGCGCGTGCACCTGCGCGGGTTCTTCTGGGGCGACTGCTCGCTGTCGAACGCGTTGTTCCGGCGTGACGCCGGCGCGCTATCCGCGTACCTCGTCGATGCGGAGACAGGCGAGCTGCACGGGAAGCTGTCCGACGGACAGCGGCTGTACGACCTGGAGATCGCGCAAACGAACGTCGTCGGCGAGCTGCTCGACGTCGAGGCGGAGCGCGGCCTGCCGGAGGGGATCGATCCAGACGAGATCGGTGCCGAGGTCGTCGCGCGGTACGAGAGCCTGTGGTGCGAGCTGACGCGCGAAGAGACGTTCGGCGCGGAGGAGCGGTACAAGCTCGACGAGCGGCTGAAGCGCCTGAACGAGCTCGGCTTCGACGTCGACGAGATCCAGCTCGAGGCGAGCGGCGACCAGTACCGGCTGCGCTTCGAGCCGCACGTCGTCGAGCCGGGTCACCATCGTCATCGCCTGCTGCGACTGACGGGCCTCGATGCGCAGGAGAACCAGGCGCGCCGGATGCTCAACGACATCGCGCGCTACCGCGCTGCGCAGGAGAAGAAGGAAGGCCGCCCGCTCTCGGAATCGGTGGTCGCGGCGAAGTGGCGCGACGAGATCTTCGAGCCGACGATCGCGCAGGTCCCGGAGGAGCTCTGGGCAGCGCTACCCGCGGCGGAGATCTTCCACCAGGTGCTCGAGCATCGCTGGTTCCTCTCGGAGAAGGCGCGCAAGGACGTCGGCATCGAGGAGGCGGTGCGGTCGTACGTCGCGAGCGAGCTGCCGATGCGACCGCCCGAACGCGTGGTGCTCGAGCAGTGAGAGGCTGGCTCGCAGCCGTTTCACTCGTCACGCTGCCGTTGACAGCATTCGCGACCACGAACAACGCCTTGTCGCTCAATCGCAGCATCACGGTCAACGCGCATACGGGTGCAGACGCGAAGTGCTCGCTCGTCGACTCGCTGACCGGCAGCCGGCGCAGCACAACTGCGTCTGCCTCCGGCCAGGCCGTC
>DASZBP010000022.1:0-5674 GCA_035943915.1 Gaiellaceae bacterium
CTTCGGCGCCGGCGACATCGGCGCCGTCGCGAAGCTCAAGGACGTGCAGACCGGCGACGTGCTCGTCGACGCGGAGCACGACCTCGAGCCGCCGTCGATCGGCTACTCGGAGCCGGTGATGAGCTTTGCCGTCACGCCGAAGACGAAGGGGGACGAGGAGAAGGTTGCGCAGGCGCTACGCCGGCTCAACGAGGAGGATCCGACGCTGCGGTTGCGCCGCGACCAGCAGACTGGGGAGGAGCTGCTGTCGGGGATGAGCCAGATGCACGTCGAGGTCGCGGTCGAGCGCGCGAAGCGGCGCTTCGGCGTCGAGATGGAGCTGCACCAGCCGCGCGTGCCCTACGTCGAGACGATCAAGGGGACTGCGCGCGCGCAGGGCCGCTACAAGAAGCAGACCGGCGGCCGCGGCCAGTTCGGCGACTGCCACATCGAGATCGAGCCGATCGAAGAGGGTGTCGGGTACGAGTTCGTCGACAAGATTGTCGGCGGCGTCATCCCGCAGAGCTTCCGTCCGGCCGTCGACAAGGGCATCCAGGAATCGCTGCTGCACGGCGAGCTGGCGGGCGCGCCCGTTCAAGGCGTGCGCGTGAAGCTCGTGGACGGCAGCTACCACAACGTCGATTCGTCGGAGATGGCGTTCAAGATCGCCGGCTCGATGGCATTCCGCAGCGCCTACGAGAAGGCGCAGCCGACGCTGCTCGAGCCGATCATGGAGCTCGAGGTGACCGTGCCCGACGAAGCGGTCGGTGCGATCAACGGCGACCTCAACTCACGGCGTGGCCGGCTGCACGGCATGGAGCCGAAGGGCGGCATGACGACGATCAAGGCAGAGGTGCCGATGGCCGAGGTGCTCACCTACAACCAGGCGCTCACGTCGCTCACAGGCGGCCGCGGCGATTACCACATGCAGTTCCTGCGCTACGAGGAAGTGCCCGCGCACATCGCGCAGAAGCTGATCGACGCGGCGAAGAAAGACAAGGAAGCCGTCCCTGCGTAGGCAAGGCCCGGCACCGCAGTGCCAGGCCTTGGAGATAGAGACCAGGCTGCGGGCGGAAACCTGCAGACGTTTCCCACCGGCGGAATTTGGGCACGAGTAGCGGTGGCTTGAGCACGCCTGCGGTTACGGGGGTAGCCCGTCGTGTGGACGGATCGGCGGCGCGCCTCTATGTCGAGTACCGGGAGCGGATCTATCGCTTCTGTTACGCACGCCTTCGCTCGCGCGAGGAAGCCGAGGACGCCGTGCAGAACGTCTTCATGCGCGTCCACATGGCGCTCGACAAGGGCGTCGTGCCTGAGTACGAGTCGGCGTGGCTCTTCAAGATCGCGCACAACGTCTGCCTCTCGCGGATCGACTCGAACCAGCGCCGCGGTGCCGAGGAGCTTCACTCCTTCGACGAGGACGACGTGCAGATCGCCGCGCCCGAGGTCAGCGGTGAAGAGCTCGCCGGCCTGAACGCCGCGCTCGAGGACATGCCGCACAACCTGCGCACGGCGATCCTGCTGCGCGAGTGGCAAGGACTGAGCTACGCCGAGATCGCCGCGGCGATGGGACTGTCCGTGTCGGCGGTTGAGACGCTGATCTTCCGCGCGCGCCGCCATCTGGCGTGGGCGCTGGAGCACCCCGGCGAGAAGCGGAAGGGCGCCGTCAGCCGGCTGCTCGACCTCCTCGGCCTGGGCTGGCTCCGCAGCGTGCTGCTCGGCGCAGGCCCGGCGGCGAAGCTTGCGGCGGGCGCGGCGCTGCTCGCCCTTACGGGCGGCGGCACAGCGGTGGCGCTCACCACGGACGCGCACTTGCGGCCGGCGCCGACCGTCGCCGGTGCTCCGGCCGCCGCGCCCGCGCACGTCGTCCGGGCTGCGGCGCCGACGGCAGCAGCGCGGGCCGCCAAGCGGGGGTTTGACACCGGCGAGGTCAGGCATCGGCCTCGCCTCGCCGTGGCGGTGGCGCCTGCGGCGGTGGTCGCGTCCGGTACCAAGACTGCCTCCGGTGCTGCGACTGCGGCCGCCGTGGCGCCCACCGCCAAGCCGTCACCCGCGGTGACGCCCCCGGCCAAGTCTGCCTCGGTCGCCACCCGGGCGGCGAGCACACCTGTCCCGACGGTGCCCCTGCCGACCGTGACGGTGCCGACCGTGACCGTTCCGACCGTCGGCGTGCCGACGGTCAGCCTCCCGACGGTCAGCGTGCCGACGGTCAGCGTGCCGACGGTCTCGTTACCGGTCGGTGGCGGGCTTGTCGGCGGGAAATAGCCCGTGGCCGGGCGCTAGCGCGAGCCCCGGCGGGCGCTTCGGCAACTCGGCGTACTCATCCGGCGTCATCGGCACGCATTTCTCGCAGCCGATGTCCCCGCATTCGCACACGAACGGAAGACGTTCCTCAGACCCCATGTCAGTACAGACCGGGGTGCCCGAGAAATCTTGCACTCAATCGTGAAATGGCTGCAAACCGCTACGCTCGACGGGCGATGACACGCGTCACGAAGGTCACGGTGGAGCGGTCGTGCGCGATCTGCGAGCGGACGTTGCTCATGGGGGAGCGGGCGATTCGGTTCTCGCCGAACGGCGGAGAGGACTACGTCGACGTGTGCCCCTTGTGCGCGGAGGCCGCGGTCGAGCACGGATGGGTGCGCGAGGGCGCGCCGACCACGCCGATGCTCGACTCCAACGGCCGCCGCCGCAGGCGAGGGTGGCTGTCGGCGCTGATGGGGACGAAGCCGCGGACAGTCGAGGAGACCGTCTCGGAGCCGATCCTGCGCCGTCTCTCGGAGCGCGAGCTGCTGATGGTCGAGGCGGCCGACGTCTTCAACGCGTCGCAGTACCGGCGGACGATCGGCGGCATCGCCCGCTCGCTCGGCGAGCCGCGCGTCTCGGTCGTCGTGCTGTCAGGTGTGAACGCGGACGTCGTCGTGACGGTCGCGTGGGAGATCTCCTGGTACCAGTACCGCGTCGCCCCGGACTCCGACAACCCGGTCCGCCTCGAGGGGCGGGGTCACGAGCCCGCCGAGCTGGAGGCGATGTTCACCGAGTGGAACTCGCACATCGAGGGCGACGGCCGTGTCGTCCCGGACATCGCCCGGCTGTAGTCCGAGGCCTTTCTTACACTCGGTGGCGTGATCTATTGCGTCGTCCCTCGCGAGCTGGAAGGCGAGTTGTACGAGAAGCTCGTCGACTATTACAAGGACAACCCGAACGTGACGGTGATCGTCGACCGTCGCGACGGGCCCAACCGTCGCCAGGACGACCCGTCGCCCGAGGTCAAGGAGCGGCGCATTACCCGCGACCGCCGCCGCGCGCGCGTCCCCGGCACGTTCCCGGACACCGAAGCGCCCAGCGAGTAGCGCTCGCTACAGTCGCCGTATGGCGACAACGACATTCGACTCACTCAATCCGGCGACCGGCGAGCTGATCGAGTCCTTCCCGCGGTCGACCGCGGAGGACGTCGATCGCGCGGTCGCGACGGCCCGCGAGGCATGGGAGGACTGGCGCCTCGTGCCGGCTCCCGAGCGCGGCAACATCCTCTTCCGCTTCGCGCAGCTGCTCGAGCAGCACAAGCCGGAGCTCTCCGACCTGATGACCCGCGAGATGGGGAAGGTGAAGGCGGAGGCCGGCGGCGACGTGCAGGAAGCGATCGACATGGCCTACTACATGGGCGGCGAGGGCCGCCGCCTGTTCGGCCAGACGACACCGTCGGAGCTCCGCGACAAGTTCATGATGAGCGTGCGGATGCCGGTCGGCGTCGTCGGCGCGATCACGCCGTGGAACTTCCCGATCGCGATCCCTGCGTGGAAGCTCACCCCGGCGCTCGTGTGCGGCAACACCGTCGTGCTGAAACCGGCCGAAGACACGCCGCTGCTTGCGCAGCGCTTCGTCGACCTGCTGCACGACGCCGGCCTGCCCGAGGGCGTCGTCAACATCGTGCACGGCTACGGCGAGGAAGCCGGCGACGCGCTCGTCCGCCATCCCGACGTCCACGTGATCAGCTTCACCGGATCGCGCGAGACCGGCATCGCCGTCACGAAGGCCGCGGCCGACCGCCTCAAGCACGTGCACCTCGAGCTGGGCGGCAAGAACGCGATCATCGTCATGGACGACGCAGACCTCGACCTCGCGGTTGACGGCATCTGCTGGTCGGCGTTCGGCACCGCGGGGCAGCGCTGCACCGCCGCGTCGCGCGTCATCGTCCAGCGCGGCATCTACGCGGAGCTGCAGAAGAAGCTCGTCGCGCGCGCGGAGGCGATGAAGATCGGCGCGCCGTGGGAGGACAACGTCGACATCGGCCCGGTGATCAACAAGGCGGCGGTCGACAAGATCCACTCGTACACCGAGATCGGCAAGTCGGAGGGCGCGAAGCTCCTGACCGGCGGCGAGACCGTCGAGGGCGAGGGCTTCTACTACCGCCCGACCGTGTTCGCCGACGTCGAGCCGCAGATGCGCATCGCGCAGGAGGAGATCTTCGGGCCGACGACCGCGCTGATCCCGGTCGACTCGTTCGAGGACGCGATCCTTGCAGCGAACAGCGTCGAGTTCGGGCTGTCCTCGTCGATCTTCACGCGCGACGTCAACAAGGCGTTCAAGGCGATGCGCGACCTGCAGACCGGCATCACCTACATCAACGCCGGCACGACCGGGGCCGAAGTGCACCTGCCGTTCGGCGGGATGAAGCAGACCGGCAACGGCCATCGTGAAGCGGGGCAGGCGGCACTCGACGTGTTCACCGAGTGGAAGTCCGTCTACGTCGACTACAGCGGCAAGCTGCAACGCGCGCAGATCGACAACAACTGATGCGGTACCGGCAGCTCGGCGACAGCGGGATCGAAGTCTCGGAGGTCTGCCTTGGCTCGTGGTTGACGTACGGCGGCGCCGTCGAGTCCGCGCAGGCGGAGGCGTGCGTCGACGCCGCGTTCGACGCCGGCATCAACTTCATCGACACCGCGAACGTCTACTCGCGCGGCAAGGCGGAGGAGTTCCTCGGTGAGGTGCTCTCGAAGCGACCGCGTGACTCGTACATCCTCGCGACGAAGCTGCTCGGCGAGATGCCGAACGGCAAGGGCCTCTCGCGCGAGCAGGTGCACCTGCAGATCGACGATTCGCTCGCGCGCCTGCGCACCGACTACGTTGACCTCTACCAGGCGCACGCCTTCGACGAAGAGGTGCCGCTCGAGGAGTCACTGCAGGCGTTCGACGAGGTCGTTCAGGCGGGCAAGGCTCGCTTCATCGGCGTGTCGAACTGGAGCGGCGAGCAGATTCAGCAGGCAGTGGACGTCGACATCGTGAACATCGTCTCGTCCCAGCCCGAGTACTCGATGCTGCACCGCGACCCGGAGCAGGACGTCATCCCGGTCTCGCGCGCGAACGGCATCTCGCAAATCGTCTACTCGCCGCTCGCGCAGGGCGTGCTCAGCGGCAAGTACAAGCCGGGGTCTGCCGCGCCGAAGGGAACGCGCGCGGCCGCGCGGCCCGATGACATGTGGGGCTACACCGACGATGCCGTCCTCGAGCGCGTGCAGCAGCTGCGCCCGGTGGCCGACGGCCTCGGCATCACGATGGCGCAGCTCGCACTCGCATGGGCGCTGCGCGAGCCGAATCTGGCGAGTGTCATCGTCGGCGCGTCTCGGCCCGAGCAGGTCGCCGACAACGCGTCGGCGTCGGGCATCGAGCTGGACGCAGAGACGCTGTCCCG
>DASZBP010000023.1:0-1993 GCA_035943915.1 Gaiellaceae bacterium
GAGCACATCCTGCTCGGCCTGCTGCGCGAGGAAGAGGGACTTGCGGCCCGCGTCCTCGAGTCGCTCGACATCACGGTCGAGGAAGTCCGCGCGCAGGTCGCGCGGATCGTCGGCCAGGGCGACGAGGTGACGACTGGACAGATCCCGTTCACCCCGCGCGCGAAGAAGGTGCTGGAGCTCGCGCTGCGCGAGGCGCTCTCGCTCGGCCACAACTACATCGGCACCGAGCACATCCTGCTCGGGCTCGTGCGCGAGAACGAAGGCGTCGCCGCGCGCATCCTGCTCGACTTCGACGCGGACGCGGAGAAGATCCGCAACGAGATCATCCGCATGCTCTCCGGCCCGGGCCGCCGTCAGGGCGGCGCAGGCGCGACGAGCGAGAAGGGCAAGAGCTCGAAGCTGCTCGACCAGTTCGGCCGCAACTTCACGAAGCTCGCGAGTGAGGGCAAGCTCGACCCGGTCGTCGGCAGGCAGACCGAGATCGAGCGGATCATGCAGATCCTCTCGCGCCGCACGAAGAACAACCCGGTGCTGATCGGCGAGCCGGGCGTCGGCAAGACAGCCGTCGTCGAAGGGCTCGCGCAGCGCATCTCCGCGAACCAGGTGCCCGACCTCCTCAAGAACAAGCAGATCTACAGCCTCGACCTCGCGGCGCTCGTCGCCGGGTCGAAGTACCGCGGTGAGTTCGAGGAGCGCCTGAAGAAGGTGATGAAGGAGATCACCCAGCGCGGCGACATCATCCTGTTCATCGACGAGCTCCACAACCTCGTCGGTGCGGGCGCTGCTGAAGGCGCGATCGACGCGGCCTCGATCCTGAAGCCGGCGCTCGCGCGCGGCGAGCTGCAGACGATCGGCGCGACGACGCTCGACGAGTACCGCAAGTACCTCGAGCGCGACTCGGCGCTGGAGCGTCGCTTCCAGCAGATCCGCGTAGAGGAGCCGACGACCGACGACACCGTTCAGATCCTGCGCGGCCTGCGCGACCGCTATGAGGCGCACCACCGCTGCAAGATCACGGACGAGGCGCTCGAGGCCGCGGCCCAGCTCGCCGACCGCTACATCCAGGACCGGCAGCTTCCGGACAAGGCGATCGACCTGATCGACGAGGCCGCGTCGCGCATGCGCATCAAGACGATGACCGCCCCGCCGCGCTACCGCGAGCTCGAGGACGAGATCGAGAAGGTGCGCACGGAGAAGGAAGCGGCGATCGAGAACCAGGAGTTCGAGAAGGCCGCGTCACTCCGCGACAAGGAGCGGAAGCTCACGCAGAAGAAGCGCGAGCTCGAGGAGCAGTGGCGCGACCAGGAGCAGGTCGAGCAGCCGGAGATCGGCCGCGAGGAGATCGCGGACATCGTCTCGATGTGGACGGGCATCCCGGTGTTCGAGCTGACCGAGGCCGAGTCCAAGCGCCTCGTGCGCATGGAGGAGGAGCTTCACAAGCGCGTCATCGGCCAGGACGCGGCGATCATCGCCGTGTCGAAGTCGATCCGCCGCGCCCGCGCCGGGATCAAGGACCCGAAGCGCCCGACCGGCTCGTTCATCTTCCTCGGCCCGTCGGGCGTGGGGAAGACCGAGCTCGCGCGCACGCTCGCCGAGTTCCTGTTCGGGGACGAGGACGCGCTCATCCAGATCGACATGTCGGAGTACATGGAGAAGCACGCCGTGTCGCGGCTCGTCGGCTCGCCTCCCGGTTACGTCGGGTACGACGAAGGCGGCCAGCTCACGGAGGCCGTGCGCCGCAAGCCGTACTCCGTCGTGTTGTTCGACGAGATCGAGAAGGCGCACCCGGACGTGTTCAACATCCTCCTGCAGATCCTCGAGGACGGGAAGCTCACCGACTCGCAGGGCCGCAAGGTCGACTTCCGGAACACGATCGTGATCATGACGTCGAACATCGGCGCCGCGTCGATCTCGAAGAACGTGTCGCTTGGCTTCACGCTCTCGAACGAAGAGGGCCTGACCTATGACGACATGAAGACGCGCGTGATGGGCG
>DASZBP010000024.1:0-4056 GCA_035943915.1 Gaiellaceae bacterium
CGTCCAGGCCGTCGTGCGTCGACGCCTGGTCCGTCACCTGGGAGCTGCCGAAGTCGACCTCCGTCACGTTCGCGAATGCCGACCCCTTGATGACGATCGTGTGGTCGACCTCCTGGTACGGCGTGATCGACGAGATCAGCGGCGGCGGGATGATGTACACCTTCGCCTTGCTGGTCCCGGTGCCGGCCGCCGTCGTGACGGTGATCGTGCCGGTCTTCGCGCCGGGCGGGATCGTCGTGTCGATCTCCGTGTCACTCGGGCTGCCAGGGTCGTACGACCAGTCGGCGGGAGCGCCGCCGATCGTCACCTTCGTCGCGAAGGTGAACCCGGTGCCGGTGATGGAGATGTCGTCACCGACGGTCGCCGGATCGGTCGCCGACGTCCCGCTGCCGGAGCCCAAAGCCGAGAAGTCCTGGACGACGGGCTTGGTCACGATCGTGAAGTCGTCCGGCGTGCAGACGCCGGGCGGGGGGCCTGTCTCGCCGTTGGCGTCCGTCGACGGGTTCTCGACGCAGACCGGGCCGGTGACCGCGCCTGCGGGCACCGTGACCGTCATGTCGGTGTCGTCGATGACCTTGAACTTCGCCGAGATATCAGTAGCGGCGTTGTTCGCGGTGAACCACACCTTCGTGGCACCGAGGAAGCCGCCGCCGCTGTCGGACTGGAGCGTGAAGATCGTCCCCGTCTTCCCATGGTCGAGCGAGAACAAGTCCGGTGCGGGATCGACGATGAAGTTGAACGACTGCTTGCTGGTCGCGCCGATCGAGTTGTCCGGCGTGAACGCCTGGTTGAACACGGTCACAGGCCCGTCGTCGGCGTTGGTGCCGTCGGCGGGGATGGTGACGGTGATCGACGTGTCGTTCTTGATCGTGATGTCACCGCTGTCGATGTTCGCGTCCAGCTGGTTCGGGCCGAAGTAGACGTCGGTCGTCGTCAACAGCCCGGTGCCGGTGATCGTGATCGTCGACCCTGGGAGGGCGATCGTCGGCGCGATCGACTTGATCGTCGGCGGAGGCACGACGGTGAACGAGTCCGTCTGCACGGAGCCGCCCTTCGTCGTCACGGTGATCTTGCCGGTCGCGGCGCCGCTCGGGACGAGTGCCGTCAGGTCGCCGTCGTCCTGCACTTCGACGTCCGTGGACTTGACCGGCTTCGTGCCCTTCGCGGCCACGAACGTGACGACCGGAGTCAGATCCGAGTGCTGGTCGCCTTCGTCCGTGCCGTCGTCGAAGCCGCTACCCGTGATCGAGACGATCGTGCCCGTGCCGCCAACCGCCGGGTCCATCCCGGTGATCGTCGGCTGCGGCTGGGCGATGAACGCGTCGTCGGTCAACGTCGTCCCGGCGTCGTTTGTGACCGTGATCGAGCCGGGTATCGCGTCGGTCGGGACGACGGCCGTGATCTTCGAGTCGTTGACGACCGTGTAGCTCGCCGCATCCGCACCGCCGCCGAACTGCACGTTGTCCGGGTTGGCGCCGAGATCGACGCCGGTGAAGCCCGAGCCGTTGATCGTCACGACCGTCTTGCCGTCGGCGCCACCGCCGTCCGGCGAGAACGAGTCGATCTGGGGGAGACGATGACCGTGAACGCGTCGGCGCTGGACGTCGCCGACGTCCCGCCCGCCGTGATCACCGTGACGTGGCCGGTGCTCGCCCCGTCGGGCACGTTCGTCTCGATCGTGCCGGCGTCGTCGACCTGGAACGTGTCGACGGAGACGCCGTTGAACTGCACGTCGGTGACGATCGGCGTGTCGCCGACCATGAAGCCCGAGCCGGAGATCGTCACGGCGTCTTCCTGCAGGCCGACTGCGCCGCTGTAATTCGAGTCGACCACACCGCTGACCGTCGGCGGGGCGACGATGGTCACGACCGGCTGCAGCGACGGGTTCGAGTCGTCACCCGCGAAGAGCGGCGTGAGCGTCCCGACGGGCGTCGACGCCTCGAGCGTGGTGAACGTCGCGTCGCCCGCCGTGTTGCCGCTGTGCGCACCGGTGCTGCCGGCGCTCGTGTCGCCGTACGTGATCGTCAGCGTCTCGCCCTCGGCCAGGGTGACGTTCGAGACGGTGACGTGCCCCGTCGTCCCGTTCACGGCGTAGGACTGCGAGTCGTCCTCGCCGCCCAAAACCGTGGTGTAGCCGGGCGCGGTGTGCGTCTTCGACGGCGCGCTCCAGCCGTCTGCCACCGGCACGTCGAGCTCGATCGTGCCGTCGACCAGGCCGCCGGTGTCCGCGGTGTACGTGAAGCTCAGCGTGTTGCCGGGCTTGTTCTGCCCGACGACCGGGGTGTCGACCTGCATCGAGCCGCTGCCGTCCGCCGAGACAACGGACACCGTCGGGCTGGTGGCGAGGCTGTCGCCGTATGTGAACGAGCTCGATGCCTCGCTCGCGTACCACGTGTCGGTCTCGCCCTCACTCGGCGCCGTCGCGTCCGCATACGTGATGACAAGCGTGTCGCCCGCGTTCATCGTGAGGCCGCCGACGGTGACCGCGTTGTTATCGATGCTGATCGTGCTCTCTTCGACCGCGGCCCCGTTGAGCGTCGCCGAGACGTACGCCTCACTGTTGCCGTCGCTGGTCTGCGCCGCCTCCCAGCCGTCGGGGAGGTCGACCTGGACCCAGCCGTTGTCGATGCCGCCCGCAGCGGCGGTGTAGGTCAGGTTGAAGGTGTTGCCCTCAGTGCCCTGCACGGCGTAGCCCGGGTCGACTGCCAGCGTCCCCGAGCCGTCGGGTGCCACCAGCTCGGTCTTGGGTGAGCTCCCGAGAGGTGTGAGCGACCCGTTTCCGCTGGCCTCGGTCGCGCTCCATGTATCCGTGGAGGCCGAGGCCGGAGCGGTCACGCCCGGCCCGCCCTGGTCGGTGGCGCCGTAGTACACGTCGAGCGCGTCCCAGTCGGGAAGGTCGAGGCTCTGGACCTGGATCGTGTGGCCCGACACGTGGACGGAGCCGGCAGTTGCTTCCACGAACCCGGGGTTGGCCGGATCGGTCGACGGCGTCGTCCAGTTGTCCGGCACCTGGATGTCGACCTCGCCGCCCACCGTGCCGCCGCTCGCCGGCGAGTAGTGGAAGTCGAGCGTCGTTCCGGTCGCGCCGAGACCGACGTCGCTCGGGCTGACCGTCAGGTAGCCGGAGCCGTCAGCCGACGTGACCGCGACCGACGGAGAGTCGGAGATCTCCGCCAGCGTCGCGTCGGGGTGACCCGTCCCGCCGGACGAGACGGTGAACTCGTCGGAGCCGCCGTCGCTGGGGACGGTGAGGCCGGGGCCGCCATGCGCCTTGCTGCCGTACGTGACGGTGACGGACTGCCCCTGCGGCAGCGTCAGCAAGGCGATGGAAATGCTGTCGCTCGAGCCGACGGACGGGATCCCCCTGGTCGAGGATGTGTAGCCCGGCTGGCTCGGGTCGGTGGAGAAGTTCGGCCAACCGTCGGGCCGGTGGATCACGATGAACCCGTTGCTGATCCCGCCGTCGCCGGCGGTGTACGTGATGGTCTCACTGACGCCCGAGGCGCCGACCGTCTGGCTCGCCGGGCTGATCGTCGCGGTGCCGGCGCCTGGCGCCTGGGCAAGCGTGATCGTCGCCTGGTCGCTGCCGATGGCGGTGTACGTCCCGCCGGAGGTCGACTTCTCGGACACGGGGAACGAAACGTCTCCGGCCGTGTCGGGCGTCGACTCGCTCTGAACGGTGATGTCCAGCGAGTCGCCGCCGGTCATCGTGACGTTCTCGACGAAGACGGACTGGCCGCTGACGGTGACATCGCCGGCCGAGGCGGTGACGCTTCCGGCGGACGGGGCGCCCCAGCCGGTCGGCATGTCGATCTTCACGCCGCCGTTGTCCATCGCCTGGCCGCCGGCGAGCGAGAAGTGGAAGTCGAGCTCGTCGACGGACGCGTTCACGACGCCGCTCTGCTGGTCGAGACCCATTGCGCCGACACCGTCGGCGGAGGGCTGGATGACGTCGATCTCGATCGGCTCGACGACGTCACTCACGCCGGACGCGTGCCCGACGACGTTGAAGTCGTAGCTACCGGTCGCCACGCTCGACGCGACGTCGATCGGCAG
>DASZBP010000025.1:0-6947 GCA_035943915.1 Gaiellaceae bacterium
ACAGCGAACTGAAGCCGAACGAGATCGTGACCGCTTCCTCGGAGATCTTCGCTCGCCGGGCGTACCGCCCAGCCATGCGCTTGCGCCTGTTTCCCATCGCTGCGCCAACATACCCGGATGCCGGGTTCCGAGATGTTCGACCAGGATCAGCCGCGCGCTCGTGAGAAAGCGCAGCGCCAGCGCGTGATGCGAGCGTCGATGACGCGAACGAGGCACGCGAACGCCTTGTGTCCTCCGGGGTGCTTGACCGCTTTGACGACACGGACGGCCTTACGTCCTACTCGACACGAACTGAGTGCCTGATGGTGTTGTGGTCGCGGGTGGCGGCCGCTCCGCGCCAACGCGAGGCTGGTCGAAAGCGGTCATGTACCGACGCTAACGCAGCGCGTTTCTTCGAAGTGGCTTTCTTGACTCCGCGTCCGTGTCGCTGGGCGTGACTACGCCGGCCTCGTAGGCGAGCACGACGGCCTGCACGCGGTCGCGGAGGGACAGCTTTGAGAGGATCCGGGCGACGTGCGTCTTTACCGTGTTCTCCCCAACGATCAGTTCGGCGGCGATCTCGAGGTTCGTGAGGCCGCGGGCGAGAAGGTTGAACACTTCCGCTTCTCGCGGGCTGAGCTGCTCGAGTCGCGCGGCGGCCGCTGGCGCTGGCGGCCGTGCTTGCGTGAACTCCTCGATTAGCCGCCTCGTCACCGAGGGGGCGAGCAGGGCGTCGCCGTGGTGCGCCGTCCGAACCGCGGCGACGAGCTGCTCCGCTGGGATGTCCTTGAGTAGGAAGCCCGCCGCGCCGGCGCGAAGCGCATCGTAGACGTACTCGTCGAGATCGAACGTAGTCAGGATTAGGACGCGGGTGGCTGTGGTGCGCGCGTCTTCGACGATCCGCCTCGTAGCCTCGATGCCGTTAAGTCCGGGCATCTGGATGTCCATCAGCACAACATCGGGCGCGAGGGAGGTCGCGAGCTTGACAGCCTCATGCCCGTTCGTCGCCTCCGCGACCACCTCGATTTCGCTGTCGGTGGAGAGGATCATCGCAAAGCCCGTGCGGACGAGCTGCTGGTCATCGGCGATCAGCACGCGCACGCTCATGCGACCTGCTCCCGGATTGCGCCTGCGCGCGAGCGCAGCACGCCGAGGATGAGGCGCAATTGGGCGAGCGCATCGCGTCCTGTCTGTTCGATCGCCCGGATCGCCGCCGCGGCGTCGTCGGGATTGGTCCTCAGGAGGTTCCGGGCTGCTTCCGCTTGTACGACCATGGTGACGACCCCGCGCGCGACCAGACCGTGCAACTGGCGCGCGATGCGAGTGCGCTCGGTGGCTACCGCGAGTTCGGCGCGGTGCTCCCGCTCCTCGGCGAGCCGCTCCGTCGTCTCGGTCAGGTCGGCGGTGAGCAGCCGCTGCGCCCGCACGGCGCGTCCGGCCGCCCACACAACGATTCCCGCGCCCAGCGCGCCGGCGAAACCGC
Source organism: Gaiellaceae bacterium (assembly GCA_035943915.1). Taxonomy (GTDB): domain Bacteria; phylum Actinomycetota; class Thermoleophilia; order Gaiellales; family Gaiellaceae; genus PALSA-600. The sequence continues at coordinate 1,463 of DASZBP010000025.1, forward strand.
CGAACGCACCGGCACGCAGCGCAGCGATGCTGCCCGCGCCCGCTGCCCAGAAGACAACGCCGAGCGCCGCGTTACGCCGGCCCTGCCAAGCAGCAACGGTGAACAGTGGAACGACGAGGCTGTACAGCCCGGTGATGCTCGAGCGGTCCAACGATGTCAGCCCGCCACTCAACGCTGTGGCAAGGCCGGCGACGACGGCAAGAAACAGCAGCGGACTACGGCGGCGCCACATCGCGGCTAACGCCATCGCGGCGACTGCCGCCGCGTTGAGGATCCACGGGCCACTGCGAGCAGGGTTGGTCGCGGCGTCGATCTCCAACGCCACCAGCCAGCCGACCACGATCGTCAGGTCGACGGCTCGAACTGAGCGCGCCCGCCACAACGATCCGATCCGACGGTCGCCGAGTATCGAAACGGCGTCGCGGTCCAGGGCGGCGCGAAATGGGATTCGCACGCGGACGCTGTAACCGCGGGCGGCTGTCGGGCCGAACTCCAAGTCGCCGCCGTACGCTCCGACACGCTCGCGCATTCCCAACAAACCTTGACCAGAGTGGCTGAGCTGCTGGGCGCCCGCGCCGGCCGTGTTCGTGACCTCGACGGTGACCATGTCCGCGGCAGTGCTGACCCGGACTACGGCGGTTGCGCCGGCGCCGGCGTGCTTGACGACGTTGGTCAGCGCCTCCTGCACGACCTGGTAGGCGACAACGTCTAACGCCGGCAGCAGCGGCGTCGCACCATCTACTCGCACGTGGGTGCGCACTCCGGTGGCGTCGATCCGCTCGATAAGGCGATGCAGATGCACGAGCCCCGCACCGCAGCCGAAGTCAGGGTCAGCGTCGCGATGCAACACCCCGACGATACGGCGGAGATCCGCGAGCGCGTCACGGCCGCAGTCGCCGATCACGGCCAAGGCCTGATCCGCCTGGGCCGGATCGCGCGCCGCGACCAGACGTGCGGCGCCCGCCTGCACCACCATCACGCTCACGCAGTGGGCAACGACATCGTGGAGGTCGCGCGCAACCCGATTGCGTTCCTGCGAGGTCGCCTGGGCGGCATGGAGACCTTGCTCGGCACGTAACTGCGCAGCAACGTCGGCGAGACGAACGCTCATTGCCGAGCGCCTGGCAAGGACGACACCCAATGCCAGCGGGGCAATTGCCATGAACAGCCACGAAACGACGACCCCCACCGCCGAGGCTTCGACGGCGGTCGAGACGATCGCCGCGGCGGCAAGACCGAGGCCAGCCACCAAGCCGGTCAGCAACCGCTGCCCGTGTGCCATTCCGGCTCGCCCGACCGAGTAAAACGTCAAAGCGACGGCAACCGGCGGCACTGCGCCGTAGCCGTCGTGCGTAGTCAGCTCGTACCCGACCAGTCCCACCAGTGCCGCCGTCGTCGCCATCAGCGGAGTCCTCCGCCGGACGGCCACCGATCCGGCCAGAACGAGGCAACAGACCGCCGCAAAGACGGGCGAGGTGTCCCGAGCCAGCGTCGTGAGTAGCGTCAGGGAAGTGGCCAACAAGGCAAGCGCGATCACGACGTCCGCCGCCCACGGAACATCTCCCGACGTCTGCCGGAGCCGAGCGAACGACGGCAGCACGTAAACGCCCATGAGAAAGACGCTAACGCCTCCCACGCCCGAGCGCACCATCCCCAGGAGTGACGCATCTCATCCTCGCGGGTGACAGAACAATCACACCAATGACCACAAGCAATCGCCCGCCGTCACGACGATCCCGCGCCCAGTCGGTGTCACCGTCTCCGGGGTCGGCGGCATGAGGCCCCGACCTCGTCGAGAGGACACCCCATGTCAGTCTCATCAGACTCGTTGCGGCGGTGGGAGCCCTACACCGGCGTCGCGTACGTCGCCTTCTTCCTCGCCAGCATGGCGGTCAGCAACCCGCCAGCAGACAACGCGTCGAACGAGAAGTGGATCCACAACTACGCGACTCACACGGAACAGATCCACCACCTCGCCACGGGATTGCTGCTCCTGCTTGCCGGGCTTTCGCTGATGACATTCCTCGTCTTGCTATGGCGACGCGTCGCCGATGCTCTCCCGGCCGAGCCGAGTCGCCTGCCCGTCGCCGCAGCCGGTGCCGCAGCCGCCCTGATCGGCGCCGGCGGGATGGTCATGGCCTACATCTCCGGGGGAGAACTCGTTGGCCACTATCCGCTCCCCAGCGTCGACCTGCTGCGGATGTCGAACGACCTCGGCTTCGCGCTTGCCGGCGTCGCCGGATCGTGGGCGGCGGGCGTCGCGGTCGCCACACTAAGCATCCAGGGCTACACCGCTGGCGTTTTCGGCGCACGCATGCGCGCCTTCGGAATCCTCACCGCCGTTGCCCTACTCCTGGCAATGCTGTTCATCCCGATCGGCGCGCTGTTCCTCTGGGTGCTCATCGCGGCTGCGATGTGGATCCGGCGCCCCGCATTGGCCGGCAAAGCCGCGATCGCGGCGGCTCAGATCAGAGGGAGCGCCGCCTAGAGAGAATGCACGGACAGACCCGAACGGCGAGCCTCTCCTTACCCAAGAAGTAAAGAGAGGCTCGCTGACCGCGGGCGCCAGTGTTCCGGAATGACGCCAAAGGGGAGGGCAAGCGGATGGCGGTCGATGCCCGTGATCAGCGTCGATCAACGCCGCTGTGTAGCTGGTTCAGCCAGGCCAGAAGCCGTTGCTCGATCTCGTGGGCTGGTTGACCGTCTCGCCTGAGTTCGTGCGACGCTCCCGCCGCGTGAGCAACCTCGACGTCGGGATGGTGGCGCCGCCAGACCGCGACGCTCTCGTCAACCGGTAGCCAAAGATCGTCGCTTCCGTACAGCAAGAGCGTCGGCACATCAACCGCAGCGATCGAAGGAACGGGATCGAAGTCCATCTCTACACACCACGCCGCCCGTTCCTGCTCGTCGAACGGGACAGCGGGCAGAGATGCCAGTTCCCACCACGGCTCCCGGGCGGCCGCCGCAAGCACGTCACGGACATCCTCGGCACTCGCGGAGCCGTGAGCGTGATCCTCGACGAGGAGGCGAGCGCGGAGGGCTTGCTCGACCGCACGTTCGTCGTAGCCGTTTCGGCGCAGGTGGGCGGTCACCCCGAATCTCATCTGAGCGGCGGGTGTGACACCGCACGCACCCGCCAATATGAGAAACCGGAAACCAGCTTCGCGTAGGGCCACGGGCCCAACCCATGCCCCCTGGCTAAAGCCGAACGTGCCAACCTCCGTCACCTCCGGGAGGCCTCGCAGCCACGCTGCGATTGCTGCGGCGTCTTGCGCCTGCACCTCGAAGTTCCCGAGAGATGGGCTGCCGGCGGACTCGCCCTCGCCACGCCGGTCGAACGTGAGTGCAGTGAAACCGGCGGGCGGCAGGAGCGCATGAAGACGCGCAACAAGAGGATCGGCACGGGTACCGCCCGATGCCCCGTGTAGTCCGATCACGGCTGGCGCCGGTGTGCGAACGGACAACGTCAGCGTGGCCGCAAGGACAACCCCATCCCGGCTGTTGATCAACACCTCGCTCATTCAGCGGCCACGCCGAGGAGACACATCGCACGCTGACGCAGCCACTGAAGCCTAGTGCGCCTCGTCAGCGAGCGTGCCACGTCTCTTGCGCCAGGTCCTCACGCCCGACGCGAGAGCGGACCACAAATCGAGATTCTCGGCTGGGCCAGCGATCCGCGGTGCACCCTGAGCGTTCGATCATAAATTGAGGGATGAGCGAGCTCTTGCACAGGGGGCTCAGTTGCGCGAAGAGAGCTGGTGAGACTGATCCAAGTATGTGCGCGTCTGCCTTTATCGGGCTAGCTGACGCCCAGTGCTTCGTAGGCTGGGAAGAGCTCGTTCCAGCGGACCTCAACGCTGCGGAGCTCCCGACCGCTGAGGTAGTCGACGAGATGCTCGACATGAATTTGGATCCCCGCGCCGTAGGCTGAGAGCAGGTTGACGGGCATGCCGCGCTCTTCCCAGACCAGCCTGGTCTGAGCGCCCTCGGCAATCAGCTGGGCCTCGATCACGGTCTGCTCCGGCTGGCCGGGCTGAGGATCGGGATCGCGCATCGTCAAGAGCAGGCGCTGCGGAGGCTCGCACGCCTCGACTTGCCCTGTGCGCTCTCCCGCGAGGGCGATGCGGACACGGAACGCGCCCCCCTGAGAAAGCTCGCCCTCTACCTCGCCGTACCAGTGGGCGAGTCGATCGGGATCGGTGAGTGCGTTCCAGAGGTCATCGACCCCAGTGTCGAGGCGATCTTCCATCCGCACGACTCCTTCGCCATCGACTGAATGGAGACTCCCCAGAAGGGATGCATCGCCAGCCATCTAAACTCTCCTCCATTCGGGTCTTCCTTGGGTTTGCTGAGGCGAACGGTCGGCCGCTTCGCCCAGCCTGAATGCTTAGACGGCAGAGTGGCCACGGAGTCATCGAGACTCGACAGCATCAGCGGGGCCGCTCCGATCGATGCGCCTGAAGGGGGAGTTGCCTGGACGGTGTCCTTTCGATTCAGCCCACACAGATGTTCAGTTCAGCGGGAAGAGCCGGTGACTGGTCGAGAGTATGTGCGCACGCCTGCCCGTTCATAGTCCGGGTGCGCGCGGGCGGCTCGCGGTCAATTGCCGCTGGGCTGGGTGAGGCCGGATTCGTAGGCAAGGCGGCCGGCCTGGTGCGGCCGGCGGAGCCCGTCATTGACGCGCCCGGCTGTCGGAAGCCCCGCTCATGCGGGGCCTCCGAGTTTCGTTTGCGCGCGTCGTCCGTCAACCCAGGCTGACTGTGCCGGTCATGTTGACCCGGACGGTCGTTTTGGCGATTGGGGCGCTGCGCCCGAGACAGGCGCCGGCTGTGTTGCGGGCGCCGTAGAGGACGCCGTGGCGGAGGTAGGTGCCGCTGCCGTGGGCGTCGCGGAAACTGCCAGTGCCGGCGGTGACCTTGAAGGTGCCGCGGCCGAGGGCGGTGGCGAGGCATTTCGCCGGCTCCGGGTGCACGGCGTAGGACTTCTCGACGGCAACGAGGAAGACGGTCCCCTTCCCGAGGTGGAGCGTCATGTGGTCGATCCGGCTGTCGTGACTCGACTTCACGTCCACGGTGCCGCGGCCGGTGATCGCTCCGTCGGCCATGACGCGGGTCGGGCTGTTCTTGCCGGCGGCCGTGGCGCTCGTGATCGTGAACTGCTGCTTCGTCGTCGAGGCGCCGGCGGCGCTTGAGACCGTCGCCGCGGCTGAACACGCCGCGAGGGCGAGGGCGAGGGCGAGGGCGAGGACGAGGGAACGGTGCGTCATGACATCTCCTTTTGTTGGCGTGACCCGAGCGGTCGTGCTCGCGTAGACGCTATGAGCCGGCAGCGGCGGTGTCGTCGGCCGGCGAGCGTCTTCGGGTGGGCCTGCGGGTTGATCCTCGACGGGTGTCGTTCAGCGCCGTGGATGACGAGGATCAGCGGCGGCGATGAGGGGGATCAGCGGCGCGGACGATGCGTCGGCCCGCGAAGGGGGTTAGCGTCT
>DASZBP010000026.1:0-3594 GCA_035943915.1 Gaiellaceae bacterium
GTCGCGGCGCAGGTGGCGCTCCTTCGCGCGGCCGATCGCGGTGTTGAACAGCACCTTCTCGCCGTCGGTGTCGATCCAGACGGGCGTGGCATGCGGCGAGCCGTCCTCGCGCAGGGTGACGACGGTCCCGAAGTTCTTGCCCTCCAAGAGCTCTTTCTGCGTGTCGCTCAGCTTGGCCATATGTGCCTCCTGGTTGCTTGTCCTCTCAACTAACGGAGCTGCCCTCGCCCTCATTCCGGCAAACTGCTCCTCATGGACTTCGAGACACGCGCCATCCACGCAGGGCAAGAGCCCGACCCCGCGACGGGCGCCATCATCACGCCGATCTACCAGACCTCCACGTTCGTGCAGGAGGCCGTCGGCGAGCACAAGGGCTACGACTACGCGCGTGTCGCGAACCCGACCCGGACGGCTCTACAGGTCGCGCTCGCCTCGCTCGAGAACGCCGCGCACGGCATCGCGTTCAGCTCGGGCCTCGGCGCGACGACCACCCTCATGCACCTCGTCGACCCGGGTCAGCGCGTTGCGCTGATCGCCGACGTCTACGGCGGCGTGTACCGAATGACGTCGCAGGTCTACGAGCCGAAGGGCTACGGCTTCACGTACGTGCCCGCGTCCGAGTTCGACGACAACCTCTCCGCGCATCTCGACGAGACCACACGGCTCGTGTGGGTCGAGACGCCGTCCAACCCGATGCTCAACGTCGTCGACATCCGCAAGGCGGCCGACGCGGCGCACGCGGTCGGCGCGCTGCTCGTCGTCGACAACACGTTCGCGACGCCGTACCTGCAGCAACCGCTCGAGCTCGGCGCCGACTTCGTCGTGCACTCCACGACGAAGTACCTCGGCGGCCACAGCGACACGATCGGCGGCTTCGTCGCGACGAATGACGACGCGCTCGCGGAGCGCCTCTACTTCCTGCAGAAGTCACTCGGCGCAGTCCCGGGCCCGTTCGACGCGTGGCTCGTGCTGCGGGGGATCAAGACACTCGCCGTTCGGATGCGCCAGCATTGCGAGAACGCGCGCCAAGTCGCCGAGTTCCTCGACGGCCATCCCGGCGTCGAGCGCGTGCTGTGGCCCGGCCTGCCAAACCACTTCGGGCACGAGGTCGCACGCCGGCAGATGCGCGACTTCGGCGGCATGGTCTCCTTCCTCATGGAGTCCGAGCATGAGGCAATCGACTTCGTCGGGCGCACGCGCATCTTCCAGCTCGCCGAGTCGCTCGGCGGCGTGGAGAGCCTCATCGAGCATCCGGCGCGCATGACGCACGCGTCGACCGCGGATGCGCCGTTCGCGCCGCCCGGCAACCTGGTGCGCCTGTCGGTCGGCATCGAGTCCGCGGACGACCTGCTTGCCGACCTGGAAGCCGCTCTCGTCAGATCAGCGGCGAAGGCGTCGGCGTAACGGGGTCGAGCGGCGGGACCTCGCTCCACGGAAGCAGCCCGAATCGCGCGAGCGCGCGCGGCAGCCGACGCATCGGCCGCATCTCGGCGGTGTGCATCCAATCGCCAGTGAAGTCCCACACCCGCGCGTGCGGGTTCAGGTCGAGAATCCGTTCGGCCAGCGCACCTGTCTCCTGCACCTGGTCGGAGATGATCCGGTCGGCGCGGCTCCAGAAGAGCTGCAGCGGGACGCCCGAGAACGCGATGCGGCGCACGTAGTCGTCCGGGCTGCGCAATGCGTAGCCGCGCGGATCGCTTGCCGGCGTGCCCCCGATCTCGCGTCGCGCAACGCGCTGCAACCAACGGCCGTCCCGCAGCGCCGCGAAATCGCGGTAGCGCCGCGCCATGTCGGTGGCGGGATCGAACGCGACCGCTCCGGCGAGCAGGTGCGGGTGCCGGGCGAGCAGCAGGAGCGTTTCCTGCCCACCCATCGAGCCACCGACCGCGTAGACGCGGCTCACATGGATGCCGTGTGCGCGCGCGATCGCCGGCATGCGCGCCAGGTCGGAGATCTCGCCGGGGTCGCCCCACGAGTAGTAGCCGGTGCGCCGACCCTCGCCCGCCGGGTTGATCACCGCGAAGTTGCCCTCACCCGGCAGGTCGCCCCACAGGTCGGCGTTCTGCGCTGCGCCGATCCCGCGCCCGTGCGGCGAGATGACGAGCGGGATCGGCCAGCCGTCGTAGTGCGCAGGGAGCAGCAGCCAGGCGGGACGCTCGACGCCGTTGTGCGCAAGGTAGTGAATCTCGACCGCGCGAGTGAGCGGCTGTGGGTGCGGGCGCGGTGTCGGCGCCCCGGCGAGCAATGCCAGCAGAGCGATCGCAACCTTCACGCCCGGCGACGCTAACCCCGCGACTGCGAAGATTGGGTTATGGACGCGTTGCGGATCATCGACCTGCAGTTCGGCGGCCGCCCGCAGGCGATCGGGGTGTACGTCGTCGACACCGACGACGGGCCGGCGCTCTTCGACTGCGGGCCTGCGTCGACGCTCGACAGCCTCGAGCGCGGTCTCGCGGAACACGGGCTGCAGCTCGCCGACATCCGCCATCTACTGCTCTCGCACATCCACCTCGATCACGCAGGCGCAGCGGGCACGATCGTGCAGCGCCATCCCGAGCTCACCGTCTGGGTATCGCCCGTCGGTGCGCCGCATGTCGTCGACCCGTCGCGGCTCGAGCGCTCTGCGCGGCGCCTCTACGGCGACCTGTTCGACCCGCTCTGGGGCGAGCTGTTGCCCGTGCCTGAGGCGAACGTCCACATCGCCGAAGGCGACGTGCTCGGTTGGGAGGCCTTCCCGACGGTAGGCCACGCGACGCACCACGTCTCGTATCTGCAGGACGGCACGTTGCTCGCCGGCGACGCCTGCGGTGTGCGCATGGCGCCGTCCTCGTACGTCCTTCCGGTCTGCCCTCCGCCAGACCTCGACGTCGAGGGATGGCACGCGACGGCGCAGGAGATCCGCCGGCGCGCGCCCGAGCGGATCGCGCTCATCCACTTCGGCGTCTTCGAAGACGTCGCGACGCATCTCGACACGTTCGACGCCGAGCTCGACCGCTGGCTCGCGCGCGTCGAGGACGGCATGAGCGTCGAGGAGTTCAGTGCTGCGGCGCGCGACGACATGGGCGAGCACGCAGACCAGTTCGACAAGGTCGCACCGCTCTGGCAGTCGTACGCCGGGCTCGAGCGCTACCTCTCGAAGCGTTGATCTACATCCCCGCGCCGCTGCGCGCGCGCGAGTTCCGGCTGCTCTTCGCGGCGCGCACGATCTCGATGCTCGGAACGGCGATGGCACCGGTCGCGCTCGCGTTCGCCGTGCTGAACACGCTGCACGGCTCGACGACGGACGTCGGGATCGTGCTGCTCGTGCGGACGGTGCCGGTGATCGCGCTGCTGCTGATCGGCGGCGTCTGGGCCGACCGGCTGCCACGGCATCAGGTGATGGTCGGCGCGAACGTGCTCAGCGGCCTCGCACAGGCTGCGACCGCCGCGCTGCTGCTCACCGGCGCCGCGAGTCTCTGGTTGATCGCAGTGCTCGGCGCGCTCAACGGCGCATCCAACGCGTTCTTCTTCCCCGCCAGCAGCGGAATCGTCCCGCAAACCGTTCACGTGTCGCTTTTGCAGCGTGCCAACTCGACGCTCCGCCTATCGCTCAAC
>DASZBP010000027.1:0-7987 GCA_035943915.1 Gaiellaceae bacterium
GAACAGCCCGAGCGCGAGCGCGGCGACGACGGCGAGCACCACCGCCTGCGACCTTTCCGGCGATTCCGACCGATGCTCCTCGAGCGACGCCATCACCGCGCCGCCGAGCGCAACGACGGCGCCGGCGACCGCGAGCGCCGAGGGCCGCTCGCCCGTGGCGATGGAGATGGCGAACGGCACGACCGCGCCGCACGCGACCAGCGGCGAGACGATCGACATCGTCCCCAGGGACAGCGCGCGGTAAAAGGCGGCCAGCCCCGAGCCGCCGCCGACACCCGCCAGCAGCCCGAGCAGGAACGACCGCGTTCCCAGATCGCCGCGCACCGCGACGGCGACGCACAGGAGCACGAACCCGGCGGACTGCGAGACGACGGTGACGGCGAACGTCGGCAGGCGGCGCGTGAGCGAGCCGCCCGAGAAGTCCGCGACGCCCCAGACGACGGACGACGCGAGCGCGAGGAAGATGCCGGCGAAGCTCAGTTCAGGCGTTCTACCAGCATGGCCATGCCCTGGCCGCCGCCGACGCACATCGTCTCGAGACCGATTGTGCGGTCCATCATCTCGAGGTCGTTCAGCAGCGTGTTCATGATCCGTGCGCCCGTCATCCCGTAGGGATGGCCCAGAGCAATCGCGCCGCCGTGCGGGTTCAGCTTGTCCGACCACGGATCGACGCCGAGCTCGCGGCACACCGGCAGCACCTGCGCTGCGAAGGCCTCGTTCAGCTCCATCACGTCGACGTCGTCGATCGTCATCCCCGCGTACTGAAGGACTTGGCGCACCGCCTCGATCGGGCCGACGCCCATGATCTCCGGCTCGACGCCCGTCACTGCCGACGCGATGATTCGCGCGCGTGGCTTCAGCCCGAGCTCCGCAGCGCGCGTTGCCGACATCACGACGACCGCGGCCGCGCCGTCGTTCAGCGGGCACGCATTACCGGCGGTGACGCGACCGCCCGGCTTGAACGCGGGCTCGAGCGACTGCAGCTTCTCGAACGTCGACGAGCGCCGCGGCCCGTCGTCCGTGTCGACCCCCTCGTAGGGCGTGATCTCGCGCGCGAAGAACCCAGAGTCCTGCGCCGCGACGGCGCGCTCCTGCGACTGCTGCGCGAAGCAGTCCATGTCGTCGCGCGAGACGTCCCACTGCTCGGCGACGTTCTCCGCGGTGAGCCCCATCGGGATGTACGCGTTCGCGATCGGCGCGTTGTCCCCGAAGAGGGCGGGATGGATCTCGTCCTCCGAGCGCGGATAGCCGTTCACCTGGGAGATCGATTCGACGCCGGCAGCGACGTACGCGTCGCCCTCGCCTGCCTTGATCGCGTGGTACGCCATGCGGATCGTCTGCAGCGACGAGGCGCAGAAGCGGTTGACCGTCGTCCCCGGCACGGTGTGCGGCAGCCCGGCGAGCAGCGCCGCGCGGCGGCCGAGATTCATGCCCTGCTTCTCCTGCGGGAACCCGCAGCCGACCATCACGTCGACGATCTCGGCCTCGGGCAGCCCGGGCACCTTGTCGACCGCCGCCCGGATCGCGAATGCGCAGAGGTCGTCCGGGCGCGCGTCGACGAGCGAGCCCTTCTGGGCACGCCCGATCGGTGTACGGGCGGTGGACACGATCACGGCTTCAGGCATCTGGGATCCATCTCCTCATTGACTGACGGTTCAACTTTCGTAGGGTACGTGGCCGAATGCCGTCGTTGCTGGAGCTCCAAGAGGTCGACGCGCGGTACGGGCCGGTCCGCGCGCTCCACGGAGTCACGCTCACTGTCGGCGAAGGCGAGATCGTCGCTCTCCTCGGCGCGAACGGCGCCGGCAAGACGACGACCCTGCGCGCGGTCTCCGGAACGGTGCGCCGCGGCGGCACGATCCTCTTCGACGGTAAGGAGCTGCGCGGCGGCCCGGAGGCGGTCGCGCGGCGAGGCGTTGCGCATGTCCCCGAGGGACGCGGCACGTTCTCCGAGCTGACGGTCTGGGAGAACCTGCGCCTCGGTGCTTACACCCGGCGGGGGTCGATCGAGGCGGACATCAAGGAATCGCTCGCCTCGTTCCCGTGGCTCGAGGAGCGCCGGAACCAGCAGGCCGGGACGCTTTCGGGCGGAGAGCAGCAGATGCTCGCGATTGCGCGCGCGATGATGCAGCGACCGAAGCTGCTGATGGTCGACGAGCCGTCGCTCGGCCTCGCGCCGCTCGTCGTCGCCGAGATCTTTCGCAACTTGAAGACGTACAACGAGCAGCAGGGCCTCACCGTTCTCCTTGTCGAGCAGAACGCGCGCAATTCTTTGGCGGTCTCGCACCGCGCGTACCTGCTCGAGACCGGGCGCGTCGTCCTCTCGGGGGAGAGCGACGAGCTCGCCCAGCACGAGGGCATCCGCAGGAGCTACCTGGGCTACTGATGGCGGCCTATTCGCGTTTCATCGTCCCGGCGCTCCTCGGCGGCTGCGTCATCTTCCTGATCGTCGGGTCGCTGCAGAGCTCGCTCTTCGCGCAGCAGACCGTCTCCGGGCTCGCGAACGGCGGCATCTACGCAAGCCTCGGCGTCGCGCTCGTCCTCATCTATCGCGCGACGCAGGTGATCAACTTCGCGCAGGGCGCGATCGCGACGTTCACGACGTACGTCGCGTGGCAGTTGATGACGTGGGGGCTGTCGTACTGGCCGGCGTTCTTCCTCACGCTCGCCATCGCGTTCGTCGGCGGCACGCTGCTCGAGCTGATCACTATCCGCCCGGTCGAGCGCCGAGGCAACGTGCTGACGGTCGTCATCGCGACCCTCGGCGTGCTGATCCTGGTCGAAGGCTCGGTGGGCTGGATCTGGGGCGCGGAAATCCGCTTCATGCCGCCGGCGTTCCCGGCGAAGGGCATCCACGTCGGCGGCGTCTCGTTCTCGCTGCAGGACCTCGGCACGATCGGGATCTCGATCGCGTCGGTCGTCGTGCTCTGGGCCCTGTTCAAGTTCACGAAGATCGGGCTCGCGATGCGCGCGGCCGCGTTCCGGCCGGACGCCGCGCGTCTCGTCGGCGTGCGCGTGAGCTGGATGCTGTCGCTCGGCTGGGGTCTCGCGGCGATGCTCGGCGCGGTCGCCGGGATGATGGCCGCTGCCAGCCCGAGCGTCCTGCTGCAGCCGAACATGATGGACGGCATCCTCATCTACTCGTTCGCGGCGGCCGTGCTCGGCGGGCTCGAGAGCCCCGCAGGCGCCGTCGTCGCCGGGCTGCTGATCGGCGCGATGCTCAACCTGCTCGGGAGCTACGTCAGCTGGATCACGCCGCAGTTGCTGCTCCCGGCGGCGTTCGTCTTGATGCTGGTCGTGCTTCTCGTCAAACCGTCCGGGTTGTTCGGGCGTACTCAGGTCCGTCGCGTATGAAGGCGAGGGCCCTCCTGATCGGCATCGTCGCGCTCGCAGTCGCGCTGATGCCGTTCATCCTCAGCGACTACAACCGCTCACAGGGCGCAGAGGTCGCCGTCTTCGCGATGGCGATCCTCGGCTTGAACGTCGTGACGGGCTACACCGGCCAGATCTCGATCGGGCACGGCGCCTTCATGGCGCTCGGCGGATACACGACCGCGATCCTGACGCACGACCACGGGTGGAACGACATCGCCACACTCCCGGTCGCGCTGCTCGTCGGGTTCGTGGCGGGCGTGGTCGTAGGCGTGCCGGCGCTGCGATTTCACGGCGCCTATCTCGCGCTGCTGACGTTCGCGTTCGCGCTCGCCGTTCCACAGGTGGCGAAGAACTACTCGAGCTTCACCGGCGGGACGGAGGGCCTCGCGCTGCCGACACACACGGGCATGTGGCTCTACGGCGTCGCCTGGGGCTGCACCGCCGCGATCTACGTGGTCACGGTCTTCCTGTTGCACGGGAGGACGGGCCGCGCGTTTCGGGCGGCGCGCGACAGCGAGGTCGCCGCCGCGTCGTCGGGGGTCAGCCTCGCGCTCTACAAGACGTTCGCGTTCGGCGTCTCCGCTGCGTTCGCCGCGGTCGCCGGCTCGATCTACGTGCTCATCAACAACTTCGTCAACCCGGACGTCTTCGGGCTGACGTTGTCGCTGTACATCCTGATCGGCGCCGTCGTCGGCGGGCTTGGATCACTGTGGGGGATCCTCGTCGGCGCGGCGTTCGTGCAACTCCTTCCGATCGGTCTCACGAGCTCGCACGTGATCTCGGCGGAAGGCGTCCCCGTTCTCTTCGGGGCGATCGTGATCATCGTGATGGCGCTCGTTCCGCGCGGATCGGCCGAGGTGCTCCGGCTCGCAATGGGGCTACCAAATCGGATCCGAAGGAGTCATGATTCGTCAACCCCCCACAGTCTGGAGGCCAGATGACCAGTAGGACGAGGCTTAGCCTCGGTATCGCTCTCGTTGTCCTCGTCGGCGCCGTGATCGCTGCGTCAGCGGTGGCGGCGTCTGCGATCAAGATCCCCGGCGTCACCGCCAAGACCGTGACGATCGGCGGCACGTTCCCGCTGACGGGGCCCGCGCAGCTGTACGGCGTGATTCCGAAGGCAGAGAACGCGTACTTCCAGTACGTGAACGCGCACGGCGGCGTGAACGGCCGGAAGATCATCTTCAAGTACTACGACGACGGCTACAACCCGGCCAACACCGTCCCGCTGACGCACAAGCTCGTGCAGCAGGACCACGTGTTCGCGGTCTACGGGAGCCTCGGCACCGCGCCGACGCTCGCGACGCGCGACTACCTGAACAAGGCGAAGGTGCCGCAGGTGCTCGTCGCAACCGGCGACTCGTACTGGGGCGCGCAGTACAAGAAGTACCCGTGGACGATTGGCTTCCAGCCGGACTACCCGGGCGAGTCGCGCGTCTACGGCCAGTTCATCGCGAGCAAGGTCCCGCAGGCGAAGATCGGCGTCCTCATGCAGGACGATGCCTACGGCCAGAACTACTACAACGGCCTGGTGCAGGGGCTTGGCGCGGCGAAGAGCAAGATCGTCGACGTCGAGAAGTACGACGCGACGCAGACCGACGTCAGCCAGCAGGTCGTCAAGCTGAAGGCTGCGGGGGCGAACGTCTTTGCCCTGTTCGCGCTGCCGACTCAGACGATCACCGCGCTCGTCGTGGCGACGAAGGTCGGCTGGACGCCGACGACGTTCATCAACAACGTCTCGTCTTCGCCGCTGTTCATGGCGCTCGCGCAGAAGGCCGGCGCGAATGTTCAGAACGACATCACGGCGACGTACGTGTACGACGTGTGGAACAACCCGAACTCCGCGACCACGAAGCTCTACAAGAGCATCATGGCGAAGTACGACGCGGGGGCTGATCCGCTCGACGCGAACAACGTCTACGGCATCGCGAATGCCGCGACGATGGTGCACGCGCTCCAGCAGGCGGGCAAGGCTCTGACTCGCAGCGGACTGATGGACGCGCTTACGAACCTGAACTGGACGAACCCGTTCCTGTATCCGGGGCTCAAGATGGTCACGAGCTCCCACGAGCGGTTCCCGATCGACCAGCAGATCCTCCAGCAGTACAAGGGGACCGGCTGGCAGCCGTTCGGGCACATCTTCAGCCACGCTCGCTAGATGGCGTTCCGGCGGCGGCCTTCGGCCGCCGCCGGATACCTTCATCCGATGGAAGAGGTCGCCGACGGCGTCATCCGCGTGACGTTCGACTTGCCGCTCGGCATCGACCACGTCCACTGCTACTTCCTGCGCGCATCGAGCGGCGGGTGGACGCTCGTAGACACCGGGCTCGGCTCGCGCGACCCCGAGGAGAAGTGGCGCCCGGTGCTGGACGAGCTCGATGCGCCGGTCGAGCGCATCGTCGTCACGCACATGCACCCCGACCACGTCGGCGGCGCGCGTGACGTCGCCGACCTGACCGGGGCGCCTGTCCTGCAGGGACGCGAGGACTACGCGCAGTGCGTGAGCGCGTGGGGCGCGGACCGCTCTCTGCCGCGTCTCGCGGGGTGGTGGGAGTCGCACGGGCTGCCGGCCGGCCAGGCGGAGGCGATGCGGCAGGAAGCCGACAACCTCGGCCGCGCCGTGCACTGGGTGCGGGACCCGCAGCTGCTCGACGAGGGCGACACCGTCGACGACTGGCGCGTGGGGGTGCTGCGCGGCCACGCAGACGGGCACATCG
Source organism: Gaiellaceae bacterium (assembly GCA_035943915.1). Lineage (GTDB taxonomy): Bacteria > Actinomycetota > Thermoleophilia > Gaiellales > Gaiellaceae > PALSA-600. Next base: position 6,093 of record DASZBP010000027.1, read on the forward strand.
TGCTGAGCCGTGGCGACGTGATGATCGCCGGCGACACGATCCTCGGCGGCATCACGCCGGCGATCGGCCAGTACCCGAACTCGCGGCCCGATCCGCTCGGCGACTACCTCGAGACGCTCGACAGGATCGAGGCGATGCAGTTGTCCCTGGCGCTGACCGGGCACAAGCACCGGCTCCGCGACCCATCGGCGCGCGCGCGGGAGATTCGCGCGCACCACCACGACCGGTTGGTTGCCGCGGAAGCCGCGCTCGGCGACGCGCCGCGCACGGCGTACGAGGTGTCGCTCGAGCTGTTCGAGGCCGAGCTCTCGCCGGTGCTGCGCCGTTTCGCGCTCGCCGAGGCGCTCGCGCATCTCGAGCGCCTGGTCGTCACAGACCGGGCCGTTCGAGCCGACGGCGGCTATACCGCGCGCTAGTACGATTTACGGCATGGAGCCGCTTCGGATCGGCGTTCTCGCCGTGCAGGGGAACTTCCGCGAGCACACGGCGATGCTGCGGCAGCTCGGCGCCGATGCGGTCGAGGTGCGCAAGCCGGAGCAGCTCGACGGCCTCGACGGTCTCGTGATCCCCGGCGGCGAGTCGACGACGTTCATGCGGCTCATGAAGCTCTACGGGCTCGATGATGCGATCAGGCAGTTCGAGGCGCCGGTGTTCGGCACCTGCGCCGGGATGATCGTGCTCGACCGTGACCATCTCGGCCTCGTCGACGTCGGCGTGCGCCGCAACGCGTTCGGCCGCCAGGCGGCGTCCTTCGAGACCGACCTGGATGTCGCAGGCGAGGACGAGCCTGTGCGCGCCGTGTTCATTCGCGCGCCGTGGATCGAATCCGTCGGACCCGACGTCGAGGTGCTCGCGGAGGTCGACGGCCGGCCGGTGCTCGCGCGCGAGGGGCGCTTCCTCGTCGCCGCGTTCCACCCGGAGCTCACGGACGACACGCGGCTCCACGCCCGTTTCTTGGAACTCGTAAGGGAGGCAGCTGTTGTCAGGGCATAGCAAGTGGTCGTCGATCAAGCACAAGAAGGGCGCCGCGGATGCGAAGCGCGGCAAGCTCTTCTCGAAGCTCTCTCGCGCGATCATCGTCGCGGCGAAGGAGGGCGGAGGCGACCCGGCCAACAACCTCGCGCTGCAGAACGCGATCGAGAAGGCGAAGTCCTACTCGATGCCGAAGGACAACATCGACCGCGCGATCGCGAAGGGCTCCGGCGCGGACGCGGATGCCGATGCGTTCGAGGAGATCGTGTACGAGGGTTACGGCCCCGAAGGCGTAGCGGTGATCGTCGAGGCGCTGACCGACAACCGCAACCGGACCGCCGCCGACGTGCGGCACATGTTCGCGAAGGCGGGCGGCAGCCTCGGCGCGACCGGCGCGGTCGCGTGGCAATTCGAACGCCGCGGTGTCGTCGTCGTGCCGTCCGAGGGCGTCGACGAGGAAGAGCTGCTGCTCGTCGCTGCCGACGGCGGCGCCGATGACGTCGAGCAGGACGGGTCGGTATTTCAGGTCACGTCCGCGCCCGAGGCGCTCGCAGAGGTGCGCACGGCGATCCAGGCCGCGGGGTTCACGATCGACTCGGCGGAGCTGATGATGGTCCCGAAGACGACCGTGGCCGTCGAGGACGAGGCGAAGGCGCGTCAGGTGATGCGGCTGATCGATGCGCTCGAGGACAACGACGACGTCCAGGAGGTCTACGCGAACTTCGACATCCCGGAACGCGTGCTCGAGGCGGTCGCCGGCTAGCGAACGGTGACGGCGCCGGACGATGTGACCTTTCCCGGCGGAGGAACGTCCGACGTTGCGCCTAACGTCTTACCGTGAAAGTCCTAGGCATCGACCCAGGGACGGCAGCGTGCGGGTACGGAATCGTCCACGAAAGCGGCGGCCGCATCAGGGCCACGTG